>CAZUYV010000110.1:0-6451 GCA_964624435.1 uncultured Micavibrio sp.
CTAAAAGGGGAAAAGTCCTTGGAATCCCATGGCTTCGCCTTGTTCTTTGAAGGGCTCTGTGGCAGTTTTCAAGGATGCGGTTTTTGCCCGTGCTCATCCTTGTCCTGACGCTGCTTTGCGGCGTGTTTTCTTCCTGTCCGGCATCGGCGCAGGAGGCGGTGAAGCTGCGCACCGGCCAGCACGACGATTATTCCCGGCTTGTATTCGAATGGCCCGAGAAACCGCAATATTCAATTTCCAAAGAGGGCAACCGTGTAACGATCCGCTTTGCCAAGGCAGGAACAACGGATACCAGTGCGGTCGATACATCCGGCAATGTGAAAAAAGTGGAAACGATTTCCACAGGAACCGAACCATTGCAAATGGCCGTGACCATTCCCGATGGCAGCCGCTTCCGTGATTTCACGGTTGGCAACAAACTCATTCTCGATGTTTACAATGCTGCTGGTACACCTAAGGCGCAAACAGAACCAAAACCTGAAACGCCCAAAGTTGCGCTAGAAGAAAAACCGGCAGAGGTCGAAAAACCAAAGGGCGATTTTTCCGTGCTGCCTGCCGAGAAAGCGGCGCCTGTGCCTGTCGGTAAAGTTGATAGCGCCAGTGTTGCCGCGCCCATACTGGGTGATCATACGATCACATTGACCAGCACCGCTGGCTTTGGTGTTGCATCGTTTGTGCGCGCAGGATTCCTCTGGATCATCGTTGATAATGCCGAACTCGGTGTAAAACCGATCATTGTTGGGCCACAAAAAGATAGGCTTGGCGAGTTCACGCAGGAAACAATTGACGGCGGAACCGCGTTCCGCATCGCGTTGCCCGATGGTCTGCTTCCCCATGCTGAAGGCGGTGGGGTGGGCTGGAAAATTATCCTTTCGGCCAAATCGGGAACGGATAAACCTGCAGAGATGAGCCGAGATGACGGATCTCTGGTTTGGAAACTGGCGCTCATGAAGAAACAGATCAAGGTGCCTGATCCGATGGTCGGAGATACAATTAATGTCATCACTGCCGTTCATTCTGATCAGTTCGCGGGGACCGCGCGTAGCTTCGTAGAACTTAATCAACTTGATAGTGTCGTCGGCCTGGCGTTTGTGCCAAAGGCTGATGATGTCAAAGCCGAAATTCAGCCTGACAAGGTTATCGTGGGTAAGCCGGGTGGGCTGTCGTTGTTTGTGGCGGCGTCTACGGATGCCACGGCCAAAAAAGAGATTGCTCCGGAAGAGAAAGAGGGCGAACACGCCACCGCAGAGGAGCCAAAGAAAGAAAGCGAAGAGACAGCAGAGCATGCAGAAACTGCATCACATGAGGATGCGGCTCCCCATGCGGAAGAGCATGCCGCTGCTGAATTGCCGCCAATCGAAGATTTGCAAAAAGTCGCCGCGGCCAAACCTGCCGGAAATAATATTTACAATTTTCCGCGTTGGGAAATGGGTGGCATTGGTGCCCTTAACAACAATATGCGTCTCATTATGCTCGATGATGCAGGGCATAAAGAGGCTGACCGTGTCGCCAGCATTATCACAATGGCGAAGCTGAACATCGCCAACAATCGTGCCCCGGAAGCCCTTGGCCTTTTGCGTATCGCCGAACAATTTGTGCCGGAGCTGGACGGGAACAGTGAATTCCAAGCTTTGCGTGGCGCGGCTTCGGCGCTCGCCGGGAAATATGATGTCGCGTTCAGCGATTTTACCAATAATGATCTGGCAAAATATACCGATATTCCTTACTGGCGTTCCTACACACTCGCGGGGCTGGAAGACTGGAAACAGGCGATTGAAACCCTTCCCACAAAATTCGATGAGATCGCAACTTACCCCGCGATTATCCGCACGCCTATGGCTCTGACCTTTGCAGAGATCGCGCTACGTGGCGGCAAGGTCCCCCTGGCTGAAAATATTTTATCCATGATTACCCCTGATGCCAAAAAACTGCCGATGCAATATCTCTCGGCTCTCAACTATCTAAACGGCGAGGCGGCGCGCCAAAAGGGCAATGCCGCCAAGGCTGAGCAGTATTGGAAGCCTTTGACCACAGGGAAAGATTACCTGTATCGCGCCAAGGCAGGTCTATCGCTGACCAAACTCGATCAAAAAAAACTCAAACCTGCTGAGGCGATTGATCGTCTCGAAGGGCTTCGTTATGCATGGCGCGGCGATGAACTGGAAGCGTTGATCAATTTCCGCCTCGGTCAGATGTATATCGAGAACAAAGACTATCTAAAAGGCCTAACAATCCTGCGGAATGCCGCTTCGCTTGCAACGGTACGCGATCTGTCACAGGAAATTGATACTTTCATGCGGAAAGCTTTCCGGGATGTTTTCACCAAAGATCAGTTGAAAATTATGAGCCCGCTGGAAGCCATCAGTTTCTATGAAGAGTTCAAGGATCTTGCCCCGCAGGGCGAAGAGGGGAACCAGTTCGTTGAAACACTGGCCGAACGTCTTGTGAATGCCGATCTGTTAGGCCGTGCGGCAGCCCTGCTGGAATTCCAAGTGAATAACAAGCTGACGGGCGATAAGAAGGCCGAAATTGCCATTCGTCTTGCCGCGATCCGCCTTCTGGATGGCAATCCCGACGGGGCGTTGCGCAGTCTTGAAATTGCACAGATAGCCTTGAATGGTGTTGAGCCTGCTGCAGGTAAGGATGAGGCTGAGACTGTTAAGAAGGAGGGCGATACAAAAACGCCTGATGCCGCCAAGACTGAAGAACCTGAAGCCAAAGATGCAACGCCACAGCCGGCGACGCCGTTGACCACCGATTCAGAAAAGCAGCGCCAGATTGATTTGCTCAAGGCCCGCGCGCTGTCGATGAAAAAGAAAACAGATGAAGCCATGGCAATCCTTGAACGGATGCGGCTCGATCCCGATGTAAACCGCCTGCGCACCGATATTGCATGGGGTGCCGGGAAATGGGAGCAGGCGGCGGAAGCCTTGAATGATTTGATTATCACTGAACAGATATCACCGCGACTTCCCCTGACGGAATATCAGACAGGTATTATTCTGAACCGTGCCATTGCTCTCAACCTTGCGGGCAACCGGGTTGCGCTTGCCAATTTGAGGGATCGCTACAACGCCCAGATGGAAAAAACAACCAAGGGACAATTGTTTGAAGTGGTCACGCGCCCGCGCCGTCCCGACATGATTGGCAGCCGCGAAGCGATTGAAAGCATGATCTCTGAGCTTTCATTGTTCCAAGGGTTCCTCGACAGCTATGCCAAAGTGAATGGTGACAAAGCCGCCGATGCTGCTGTGGCACCGGTCGCGAAGACAACTGTTCCAGATACGGGGGCACCGCCAATGGCCCCTGCGACCAGCACGCCGGCACATGAAAAGGATCCTGTCTCCGAGCCGGTTCCAGCCGATAAACAGACTGCCGAATAAATTATATTGTTTTACCCTGCGGGGGTGAGTGGGCCAGTTCCAAAACTCTGGATCAGTGATCCGCAGATGAGGTACCAGCCATCGACCAGCACAAAGAAGATAATCTTGAAAGGCAGGGAGATCATCACGGGTGGCAACATCATCATCCCCATCGACATGAGGATGGAAGCCGTTACCATATCGATGATGACGAAGGGCAGGAACAGCATGAAGCCTATTTCAAAGGCGCGACGCAGTTCCGAAATCATGAAGGACGGCACCAAAACCTGCAAAGGAATGGCCATAGGGTCTTCGTAGGGGCCGCTCTGTGACAGTTCGGTAAACAATGTCAGATCGCTCTCACGAACATGTTTGATCATGAATTCCTTGAACGGCGCCGTCGTGCGTTCAAAGGCCTGAACCTCATCAATCTCATTGTTGATCATCGGCTTCACGCCGTTGTCATAGGCCGCCTGCAATGTAGGCGTCATGATGAAAAAGGTGAGGAACAACGCCAATGAAATCATGACCGAGTTTGGCGGTGTCTGTTGCAGACCGATGGCGGTACGCAGGAATGACAGAACCACGATGATCCGTGTGAAGGAAGTCATCATGATCAGGATCGATGGAGCGAGTGAAAGAACCGTGAGCAGCGCAACCATCTGTATGATGCGGCCCGAGACTGTGCCTTCTTCGTCAGTGCCGAGATCAAGCGTCAGGGCCTGCGCAAGGGCAGGATTGGTCAGCGCAAAGATCGCAACGCCACTGAAAATCAGTGAGCCCAAAAACCAGAGAACCAGTTTCTTTTGCGTCATTACGAGGAGGCGAAGACGACCAAGCAATCCAGCTTGTTGCTGGCTGGGTGGATTAGCAACGTTCGCAATGACGGTGTTAGACATTCTTTGGGCTTTCTGATTTCGCCGCAATATCGGTTTCGACAACAGTTTCACCCGCCCCGCCGAGGATGACAAGATGTTCCTTATCATCCCTCCGCAATAAAATGGCCTTACGGCGCATGTCGAGGGGCAGGACTTCGATGATTTTCAGACGGCGCTTGTCAGCCGGGATCAGTTTTTCCCCGGCAAGCCCGAAACGTTTTAAGACATAAGCCAGTCCGCCCATCAGGCAGAGAACGAAAATCAGGGCGAAGAAGAATTTGAGATAGTCTTCGAGAGTCATTTCTTTAAATTGTCCTTGTAATCCTTGAGGGCCACCGAGAGTCGTTCGAGATTCCCGATCAGTTCAGCCATAACAGGTTGCAGTTCCGATGTCTTATCGGCGGGAAGGGAGAGCGCCTGCTGGCAGATAACACTGACATCTCGATCAAGGCTCGACATATCCACCATTTTGCCGCTTCGGACAATGGTTTCCGCATCGGAAATGTAGGTTGCGAGTTTCTGCATTTTATCGCGAAGCGCGTCGGGCGTCATAAGCGGGGTTATTCCTTCTTGCCTTCATCCATAGCATCCTTCAAAACGGCATCAAAGGGGTTTGGCTCACCATTCGCGCGGTAGACGTAATAGAGGATTTCCGCAACGGCCATGAAGGCTTCGGACGGGATAGGGGAGTCCAGTTCGACAGAGGCCAGCATTTCGGCCAGGGCGCTGTCTTCCTTGACCTTGATGTCGTTTTCAAAGGCCAGCTGCAGGATTTTCTCGGCAAGATTTCCCCGGCCAGCGGCAACCACCTGCGGCACCTTGCGTTCAGCCGTGCGGTCCTTGATCGCCACGGCGGTCTGGCGGGCAGGTTTTTCCTTTAAATTTAAAGGCTTAAATGGGTCTTCCGGGTCGTTTGGGGGGCGCTCGGCCATTGGCACAGTTCCTGCAAAGTTCCTATACGGAGTTTTACGATACGGTTTAAGGACCCAGTATGTCGATACAAAATGTACCATTGATGCGCGCCATGGCCGCCAAGATGATCTACCTGGACAAACGTCAGGGCGTGATCTCGCAGAATATCGCCAATGCCGACACCCCAAATTACCGTTCGCAGGATTTGACCAAGGTTGATTTTGGCAAGGTTCTGGAAAAAGTAACAGGCGAGAACAAAATTTCTCTATCCGCAACCAATCCCGGTCACATGCCCGGCCCCAATGCCGTGATGAATGCCAAGGACAAGGCCGACAAGATGACATACGAAGTTGCCCCCGATGGTAACGCGGTCATTTTGGAAGAACAGATGATCAAAGCCAACCAGACCATGATGGATTACAGCATGCTGACAAACCTGATGACGAAACAGGCAAGCATGTACCGCCTCGCCCTAGGCCGCCAAGGGTAATTGAAGGAGTAGAATGATATGGCTGATATGTTCGACACAATGATGGTTTCCGCGTATGGCATGAAGGCGCAGTCTGAGCGCGCCCGTGTGATTGCCGAAAACCTTGCCAACTCCAACACTGCCGCCCTGACGCCGGAAGGTCAGCCGTATACGCGCAAACTGATCACCTTCAAGAATGCGATGGACCGCCAGTACAACACCGACCTTGTGAAGGTGGACAAAATCGATGGTGATAAGAAAACCCCTTATCCGATGAAATACATGCCAGACCACCCGGGCGCCAATGAGGCCGGTTACGTGAAAATGCCAAATGTTAATTCGATTATCGAAATGACGGATATGCGCGAGGCCCAGCGCAGCTATGAAGCCAATCTCGGGATGATCGAACAGTCCCGGTCCATGGCTCAGCGTACCATCGATATGTTGCGATAAGACGGAATGTGATAGGATAAAACAGGAAGAGAATCATGGTCGATAAAATCAACCCAGCAGCAGCAGCCAACGCCTATTCGAACACCGCAAAAGCGGTGAGCTTCACGTCGGATGAAGGCAAGTCGGGGATGGTCAGCTTTGGCGACATGATGAAAAACGCACTGGTTTCTTCCGTCGATACTATGAAATTCGGTGAAACCATGTCTGCCCGTGCCGTTGCGGGCGAAGCAAGTCTTCCTGAAGTCGTACAGGCCGTAAATGCCGCGGAATTGACGCTCCAGACCGTGACAACGGTTCGCGATCGTCTGGTCAGCGCCTATCAGGAATTGATGCGGACACAAATGTAACCGCTTGAATGGCGGCTTTTACCGCCCTTC
>CAZUYV010000111.1:0-6437 GCA_964624435.1 uncultured Micavibrio sp.
TCGAAATCGTGAAGGGTTTTGAAGGACATTTTGCTCTCTTTCAGTGACATAAAATATTACAGGGTTTTCGCATTTTCCGTTGCCTCGATCAAGCGAGAACGGATGGCAGGATCAAGGGCGGAATGGCCACCGTCCGGCACAACTATATAATCCGCTTCTGGCCATGCTTGATGCAGCTTATGGGCATTGACGATGGGGCAAATCGCATCATACCGGCCTTGGATAATGGTCGAGGGGATTGCACGGAAACGATTAACTTTGCCTAGAAGGCTGTCGTCCGGCGTAATTACATGATCTTTGAAATAATGGCATTCGATGCGGGCCAGTGAAATGATATGGGCCTTTTGTTCATCCGTCGTGATGGTTTCATAGTTGGGGATGAGGCTGGAACACGCACTTTCATACAAGCACCAGTGCGTTGCGGCCTCCAGAACATCCTCCTGATTGTTTCCCATCAGACGTTTGTGATAGGCGGTAAGTAGGTCGTGACGTTCAGCCTTCGGGATATAGTTTGAAAACTGTTCCCATGCTTCGGGGAAAAAGGATTTCATACCATAAAGGAACCAGTCGATTTCATCCTGTTCCATCAGGAAAATCCCGCGCAGGATCATGGAAATGCAATGCTTGTTGTAATCAGTAGCATAGGAGAGGGCGAGCGTGCTGCCCCACGATCCGCCGAACAAATGCCACTTGTCGATATTGAGATGATTGCGTAGTTGTTCAAGGTCGGCAACCAACAAAAGCAGGGTGTTGTGTTCGATGGAACCATGCGGGGATGATCGTCCCGCGCCGCGTTGGTCGTATAAAATAATGCGGTAATGATCGGGGTCGAAAAACTGGCGGTGAATAGGGGCCGTACCGCCGCCGGGCCCGCCATGGAGTAGAACAACAGGAACACCATCCGGATTACCGGATTGTTCCCAATACATTTGATGGCCGTGGCCAAGTTCCAAAAAACCGGAAGAATAAGGCGTGATAGGCGGGAAGAAACCGAGCAGGGGTGTGCGGCGATATCCGTGTTCGCTGATCACCGTGATAGGTTTATCGTAACTCTGTGCCATAAGGCCCAAACCTTAACAAATTAAGGATTGGATTGTCCAGAAATCTGAGGCGGCGTAAGGATTTCAAGGCGTTCGGGCGTTTCCAGTTCCATAAATGGGCCATTCCACAGGCGTATCCAGCCGCGCACACGGATTTTCTGCCCGGCCAGCGACATGGGATCGATACCGCTATGGGCGAGTTTCTTACGAATGGCAGGCGTAACCTGCACAGTGAAATCCTTGTTCCGGTCTTCTCCAAAATTCAGGAAGAGATTGTTGTTACCGGTGCCAGAGCGGTTCACCGTTCCCTCCACCACGCGGAACGCGCCATCACCCAAAGCGGCGGTGTCCGGTGTCAGAAGACCAAAGGGCGAGGCCTTCATCCACAATCCCTTTTGCACCGCACGGGCCTTGTCTTCAAGTTTATAAAGCTGATCCGCCATTTCGGGGTTGGTGGCGTCCGTCACGGCATAAGCAAAGCCATCGGCCACAAGGTCGCCATTGATCCATTCCTCATTCGTCTTTAGTGCGAGGTGGGCAAGGGTGTGGCCCATCCGGTTGATCCGTCCCGCCTTTTGATTACGGGTCTGATAAAGCATGACTTCCGTTCCCTTAGGCAGCTTGTTTTCCAGATAAGCCTTGGCGGCCACGGCGGTATTATTCGGTTCCCCACCGGTTATAAAGGGATAATCGAGGCCTAACAGGCGGACAATCTGGCCATCGTTCATCAGGAGGGTCTGTGCATCGATCACCTTGTCAATTCTGGCCGAGCCTGTATGTTTAAGTTTCGTGAAATCGCCCGTGACAACGGCTTTCTCCTGCGCCAGAGCGGGGGATACGAACAACAAGAGGAATAACAGGACCATGCGCATGATGTCGTTTTTTACCCCGAAAACCCTGATTTGCAAATATGTGGTTGTGGCGTTGTGCGCGACTAGCCTGACGCTTACCGCCTGTGCCGTCAATCCCGCCACCGGCGAAAACCAGTTCACGGCGTTTTTGCCGGCGGGACAGGAAGCCTCTGTCGGCGCGTCGGAACACCAGAAGGTTCAACAGACCTATGGTGATTTCATCAATGGTCCGGTTGCCGATTATGTTTCACGTATCGGCCAGAAAGTTGCGGCCAACACGGAACGCACCGATGTGCAGTATAAATTCTTTGTCATCGATTCCCCCATCGTGAACGCCTTCGCGGTTCCGGGTGGGTATGTTTATGTATCTCGCGGTCTTTTGGCATTGGCCAATAGCGAAGCAGAACTGGCCGCCGTTATCGCCCACGAAATCGGACACATCACCGCGCGTCACGCAGCATCACGCATGTCTCAGGGTGTTCTGGTGGGGCTCGGTGCTGCTATTCTTGGCGCAGCGACAGGAAGTGATGCCGTCGGGCAACTTGCGACCGTGGGGTCAGACCTTTACATCAAGTCCTATTCGCGCGAACAGGAACATCAATCGGATCAGCTTGGCGTGCGCTATCTTTCCCGCTCCGGATATGATCCAAAGGCCATGGCCGCATTCCTTTCCAGCCTTGATGCCCAGACAAAACTCGATCAACGCATCGCCGGGAAACAGGAAGGGGAAGGGATGAATTATTTCTCTACCCACCCCGTAACCTCTGACCGTATTGCTCAGGCCTCTGCGGAGGCCACGAAATATCCGGCCGGGACGCAGGTTGATAATCACGACGTCTATCTTTCGTTGATCAATGGCCTGACCTATGGCGATTCAGATGCGCAGGGGTTTTCGCGTGGGGATAATTTTTATCACCCAAAAATGGGCTTTACCTTTGCCTTGCCGGCAGGTTTTGTCCTGAACAACAATCCATCGGAAATCATTGCGACCAACAAAGATGGCGCGGTGATCATTCTTGATTCAGGCCGTGATGATCAGAACCGTGATCCATTATCCTACCTCACGCAAAACTGGATGAAGAACAATCCGCCATCGGGAGCAGAGAGTATCAGTATTAATGGATTGCGCGCCGCTACGGCTGCGTTTGCCGGAACAGCCAACAACAAGCCCGTGATTATCCGCGTTGTTGCGATTGAATGGAAACCGGGACAGTTTTTCCGTTTCCAGATGGCCATTCCCCAGAATGCGGGAACAGCGGTCGTCGAAGACCTGAAACGCACGACCTACAGCTTCCGCCCTATGACGGCGCAGGAAAAGTCTACCATCAAGCCGTTGAAGGTCCGCACCTATACAGCAAAGGCAGGCGATACTATTGCCAATGCCTCGCAGTTGATGGCCTTCCCGAATTACCGCGAAGAACGATTCCGCGTTCTCAATGGATTGAATTCCAGCACCCTGCAACCTGGTACATTGTATAAAGTTGTTACGGAATAAATAAAAACCGGGCAGATGGGGGGATCTGCCCGGTTTCACTTATCATTACTCTTTAAACTTTAGAAATTCACAAAGCCGCTGCCGAACAAATCATCCGGCGTAGAAATGCGTTCTACCATGGACGCTTTCAGCTTTTCCATCGCGCGGGCTTCGAGTTGACGCACGCGTTCTTTGGAAACGCCGAGTTCTTTGCCCAGATCTTCCAGTGTGACCGTTTCATATTGCAGGTGGCGGTCACGGATGATTTTCTGTTCGCGGTCGGACAATGTTCCAAGGGCTTCTTCCAGCCATTTGGACCGTGTCTTGGCATCTTTCATGCCGATCACGATTTCTTCCGGGTTCGGGCGGTCATCGGCCAGAAAGTTCTGCCATTCTTCTTCGCCGTCTTCACCGACAGTGGCGTTGAGCGAATTGTCGGCGCCGGACATCCGGCCTTCCATTTCCTCAACATCCTTGATGTTGACTTTCAGTTCCTTGGCGATCTTTGCGCGTCCTTCATCGGTCAAACCTTCGGCGCCTTGTGTGCGTTCGATTTTCGCGCGCAGACGGCGGAGGTTGAAGAACAAAGATTTCTGGGCGGCCGTTGTTCCTGTTCGAACGATAGACCAGTTGCGCAGGATATAATCCTGCATGGCTGATCTGATCCACCAACTAGCATATGTCGAAAAACGAAGTTCGCGTTCCGGTTCAAAACGGGCGGCGGCTTGCATAAGGCCAATATTGCCCTCCTGAATCAAATCGCCCATGGGCAGACCGTAATTGCGGAAACGCGAAGCGGCGGACACGACAAGGCGTGTGTAGGACTTCACCAGTTCGTGAAGCGCTTTTTCATCGCCTTTGTCACGCCAGCGGCGCGCAAGATCAAGCTCGTGGTCCTTTTCGAGGATCGGCTCGTTCATGCTTGTACGGATGTACTGCATGTTGGCTTTTTGGGTGTGGGGATCGTCGATATGGGCCATGAATTCCTCCCTTATGGTCGCTTGGTGGGATTTATGTACTGTATACGCAAGCCTTACAGGATTGGATCAGTCCTATATATCTAACGACCTAATTGTGCAGACATTGTGGCCTTTGGGGGGAATTATCGCGTTTTCAGACGTTTGTAACCATAAGGTAGTACAAAAAAAGGGAATTTCCAGCGGCGGGGCTTTTACGCCTCCAGCATTTCGACCATTTTGCCGTTGGTATCGAAACCGCCGCAGATCAACGATCCGCCGAATCCGCTTCCGCCATCGAGGCTGGCCGTGACGCAGTTCAGGTGAACGCCGCCATGGAGAGGATCATACCCGCGTATGACTTTCTCAAACGGTGCGTACGCTTGGGTTATGTGTGTGAAATCTTCACCCGAATCCCAGAGTGTATCGCCCTGATCTTCCAGTTTGCGCTGTGGGTCTATTCCGGCATTGACGAAGAGCAAAGGGAAGCGATCGTTCGCCCCAGTATAGGCGGCGCGGCGATAACTGGTCATCAACTGGTCATGGCCCTTGTGCTGGCGAACCGCTTCGCGGATCTTGCCGCTCCAGCGCGTCAGGGCTAAGACGCCTTCCATGCAGCTGCGCGCGCCTTCCTGTGCCGAGATGTTGTAACTCTCCAGCGTTGGGCCGATGCCATCTTGCATAAGGCCATCGAACACATCGCCAGGATGCTGGGTGAATTGAAGCTGGATGAGGCGCTGCCACATATTTTCCTGATGGCCGCGAAGGTACACGATATCGGATGGCATCATGCCGGGTTGTGATAGGGCAAGGCGGCGGAAGGTCAGAAGTTCATCGACAGTTTCACGTGAATATTTTCCATGGCCGGTGTAGTTGCCGAGATAGACGATACGGTCGCCGGGACGCAGCCGTTCCATAATCGCATCATGCAGGGCGTACAGCCGTTCCAGTTCACCATGAATTGCAGACACCGCCCATACCCGGCGCGGCGCCCCGAGGGAGGAAAAGCGTATGTCATGCGAACCATTACACACGGCGGTTGGTAACTCCTAAAGACGTTTGCCTGAAGCGGCGAAGAACGTGCGGGAAGGACTTCCCAGAATCATATAATAATCGTACGCGATTCTGGCCGCTTTGAAATTAACAGAAAACGCTGATGTATGTATCCTGTGGATAAGTAGGGGGATGCGTGAGGGGATATCAGCGCGGATCGAAGGAAAATTCGATGCGGTTGCCGCCGGGTTCGTACAGCATGCAATGAATTTTGGGGCCCTTGCCGGAAAATTCCGGCGCAAACTCCACGCGCACGCCGGGCCAATTCGAAACCTTGTCGTACAATGCGCGCAAATTATCTTCGGTTGCAACTTTCAGGGCTAAATGGTGCAGGCCGATATTTTTCTGCCGATCAAATGGTGTGGGCGTTTCAACCTTTGTCTGCCACAGTGTGACCTTGGATGTGCCATCGGTTACGTACGCGCTGGGATAATCCGGATTGCCGCCGAACTGCGTCCAGCCGAGGCAGGCGGTGAAGAAATCCAGCGATTTGGAGAGGTCGGCGACGGTGAGGCCGAGATGGTCTATTCCCAGTGTCAAAGCAGAAGTATCGGCCATGATATCAGTCCCTTAGAGTAAAAAACCGGGCCAACAGGGCCCGGTCTATTTAATAGTTCGTTTGCAGCTTTTGAAGATTAAGCGGCTTTTTTCTCAGCGGCTTCAGCGGCAGCGGCGGCTTGCTTGATGATTTTGTTGGTCATCAGTTTTTCCAGCTTGGCCACGGCTTTGGCTTCTTCGATTTTTTCAACGGCCGCAACTTCGCGGGCAAGACGTTCCAGCGCCGATTGGTAAATCTGGCGTTCGGAGTAGGATTGCTCGCTCTCGTCATTAGAACGTTTCAGATCGCGCAGAACTTCGGCAATCGCGATAGGGTCGCCGGAATTGATTTTCATTTCGTATTCCTGGGCGCGGCGGGACCACATCGTACGGCGGATACGGGCCTTGCCTTGCAGGGTTTTCAGGGCATCTTTCATGCGTGTCGTGGTGCACAGACGGCGCAAACCGGACGTTTTGGCCTTAAAGACAGGAATCTTGAGGCGCATACGGTCCTTTTCGAAGCTGA
>CAZUYV010000112.1:0-6423 GCA_964624435.1 uncultured Micavibrio sp.
ACGCAAAATGTAGTAGGCTCTTTCTAACGTATAAATATTAAAAAAAACTAAAAAACAGGGACTAAACAGGGATGACGTACTCACTTGCCGGGGCTTTTGCGCCCGTGCGAAACAGCCTGCAATTTGTTGGAAGCCTTTATGATCATGCCGGATTTCTGGCCATGCGTGCCCTCATTGACGGGCGGGTTATGGACATAAATGAGGATAGGATCACCTCTCCCACCCTCAAAAAGGTGGCCAGGCTCTATAACGAGGCCAATGATGTCTTTCAGGACAAGCTGTTCATAGGCATTTCCCAAACCTACGCTGGCGGCAACCTTGGTCCAAAGCCGGATTTCAAAAAACCGATCCTCAATCTGGGCGGTGTCGTGCTGAACAACTTTGGGCGCATGAATCTCGGCCAGGTTGCGATTCTAACCCTTGCCGTCGGAGTTGCTATGGCAGCGACCTATCTAAGCCCTGATACAGCAAGCAACCTAATCAGCATCAAGCCAAACAGTTCACCGCAACTGCAAATGAAATAAAAATCAGGCCTTACGCTCAGCCATCATCTTCTTGATTTCTGCAATCGCTTTAGCCGGGTTCAGGTTTTTCGGACAAGCGCTGGTACAGTTCATGATGGTGTGGCAGCGATAGAGTTTGAACGGGTCTTCGAGTTGATCAAGCCGCGCCTCCCGTTCTTCATCACGGGAATCGATGATCCAGCGATAGGCATTCAGCAGAATAGCAGGGCCGAGGAATTTTTCAGCATTCCACCAATAGCTGGGGCACGATGTCGAGCAACAGAAACACAGGATGCAGGCAGCAGGGCCTCGACCATCATCGCCATTCAGCTTGTCGGAATCTGCGGCAGATTGCAGGCGCTCGCGTTCTGGTTCCGGCGTGCTGGTTTTCAACCATGGCTCAATATCATTATACTGCTGATAAACATGTGACAGGTCGGGCACGAGGTCCTTAACAACGGGCATGTGCGGCAACGGTGTAATTTTTACATCACCCGACATATCGCTGATAGGTTTCAGGCAAGCTAGTGTGTTGCGGCCATCAATATTCATGGAACAGGACCCGCAAATTCCTTCGCGGCAGGAGCGTCGGAAGGTCAAAGAACTATCAACATCATTCTTGATATGGATGATGGCATCCAAAACCATCGGCCCGCAATTATCGAGATCGATGGTGAATTCATCCATGCGCGGGTTTTCGCCCGTGTCAGGATCATAGCGGTAAATCTTGAACGTCTTTGTGCGTTTGGCATCCTTGCCTGCGGCATCAACTTTCTTGCCGGGCTGGACTTTGGAATTTTTGGGAAGGGAGAATTCTGCCATGATGCGCCTTTGTAATTTTGCACCCTAAAAATAGCCCGTTCGGGGCTGGCTGTGAAGTCCTGAGAACGGGATTTTTGTGGCTTTTCGGCGGATTTATTCTTGCGGGCTCGGCTCGGGCCCCTCGGGTGGCGGTATTTGTCCCGCAGTCAGCAATGCCAGGGCTTCCTGATGACGGCGGCGCTCGGTTTCTTCCGCCTCGATCAGTTCCTGTGGCGTCATCACGGGCGCAGTCCCTAGATTATAAATCAGGGCACTGTCAGGCAGGGTTTCAGGTGGGGGTGGCTCTTCGCTCATGGCCTGCGAAAAATCGCTTTGCAAATTCTCCGAAAGCTCTGTACGGCTTTGGTCAATGCCGATAATATCATCGGATCGATTGGCCTCATCCTCCGCATAGATATCCTGCACGCCATCACTGCCTGATGTGGCACTTGCGTTGCCATCATCCTGAGCAATCATGTCATTCTGTTCTGGCGGCCCCTCTCCCCCAACGTCGGGGAAAGAACGCTCCGCTACTGAAGGACGAATGGCATGGGTCAGTTCGAATAAATCATTCTCTTTTTCGATGATGTCTTCGGCTTCACGAAACTCTGATTTTTTTTCTTCCTCATCTTCCTCTTCTTCAAGGTCTTCGATTTCGATCAGTGCCATGGCAATAAAGGTAGGCTGACCATCCGGCCCTTCCACTTCCTGAATATCAATACCGCGCACATTGACCTTATGGGCCTTGCCATATTCGGCAATGCTCCCATTCAGGCTGGCTGCTGCCATTTCCGGTGTCGCGCAAGGAATGCTTTTTAAGGATGTGGTGGCCATGGTTTATCTCCTGCCCGATAAACGAACAGAAGCGGCGAAGGTTCCGCGATGACCGTTTAATAAACGCGCTTTTTCGGCGGGATTGGCTCAACATCGCTTGTCAGCGTTGTCATGATAACGGGGCGGTAATCGATTTTTGTTTTGCCCTTGTCATCGACCCACATAAGGGTGTGCTTGTGCCATTTGTCATCATCGCGTTCCGCAAAATCTTCGCGGGCATGCGCGCCGCGGGATTCCTGACGATTGACACCGGAATACAATGTCGCAACAGCTTGGCCGAGAAGGTTATCCAGTTCGAGTGTTTCAACAAGATCGGTGTTAAAGATCATCGAACGATCGGTGATGCCTATTTCATCCTTGCGGTTGAAGACTTTGGAAATATGGTCGCAACCTTCCTGTAGGCTTTCACCCGTGCGAAACACGGCGGCATGATTTTGCATTGTGCGTTGCATATCGTCGCGGAGGGCGGCTGGGCGAAGCGGGCCTTTGGAGAAACGAATGGAATCCAAACGCGCTAATGCTTTCTCACCATTGTCGCCAACGGCTTTTTTGTGCGGTGTGCCAGGTTTAACGGTTTGCGCAGCGCGGATCGCGGCAGCGCGGCCAAAGACGACCAGGTCAAGCAACGAGTTAGAACCAAGACGGTTCGCACCATGCACGGACACGCAGGCAGCCTCGCCAATCGCCATCAGGCCAGGAACAACGCGGTTCGGATCGGCCGATGTCGGATGCAGAACTTCGGTATGAACGTTGGTCGGAATGCCGCCCATATTGTAGTGAACAGTTGGCAGAACCGGGATCGGTTCCTTCGTCACATCAACACCCGCAAAGATACGCGCGGATTCAGCAATCCCCGGCAAGCGCGAATGAATGACTTCTGGCGGCAAATGCATCAAATTCAAATGGATGTGATCTTTGTTCTTGCCGACACCGCGCCCTTCGCGAATTTCAACAGTCATTGAGCGCGACACAACATCGCGCGATGCCAAATCCTTGGCCGATGGCGCATAACGCTCCATGAAACGTTCGCCTTCAGAGTTGGTGAGATATCCCCCCTCTCCGCGCGCGCCTTCGGTGATAAGGCAGCCTGAACCGTAAATACCAGTCGGGTGGAATTGTACGAATTCCATATCCTGCATCGGCAATCCAGCACGCAGCGCCATACCACCACCATCCCCTGTGCAAGTATGGGCGGAGGTGCAGGAGAAATAAGCACGGCCATAACCGCCAGTGGCGAGAATGGTCTGGTGCGCGCGGAAACGGTGAATGGTTCCATCATCGAGGTTCCATGCCATGACACCAAGACATTCGCCTTCGTCGCTCATGATCAGGTCGAGCGCGAAATATTCAATGAAGAACTCGGCGTTATGTTTGAGCGCCTGTTGATACAACGTGTGCAAAATCGCATGGCCCGTGCGGTCGGCGGCGGCGCAAGTGCGTTGCGCAGTGCCTTGACCATAATGCGTTGTCATCCCGCCGAACGGACGCTGATAAATTTTGCCTTCGGCTGTGCGCGAAAACGGCACGCCGTAATGTTCCAGTTCTAGAATGGCAGGGATCGCCTCCTTGCACATATACTCAATAGCATCCTGATCGCCGAGCCAGTCGGAACCCTTGATCGTGTCATAGAAATGGAAACGCCAGTCGTCTTCACCCATATTGCCAAGCGCGGCAGAAATCCCGCCCTGTGCAGCGACTGTGTGGGACCGAGTAGGGAATACTTTGGAAATCAACGCGGTCTTCAAACCTTTTTCGGCGCAGCCAAACCCGGCACGAAGCCCCGCGCCACCGGCGCCGACAACAACGACATCATATTCGTGATCGATGATTTTATAGCTTTGGGTCATGGCCTAGAACGCAATCTTCGCAATGGATAAAACGGATAGGATAGTCAGGATAACAAACGACAGGCGCACGAGCCAAAGGGCGCAATTGCGTGTCTTGTCATCAGAAACATAGTCTTCGAAAATCTCCTGAACACCCAGCACAGCGTGATAAAAACTAGCGAGCAGGAAAACAATCAAAAGAGCGGCATTAAAAGGGTTTTGCAGCCATTCAGTGAAAATCGCATAGGGCGCATCTTTGAGCTCAATAATCGAATACACAACCCAGATGGTCAATGGCACCAAGGCCACCGCGCTCATACGAAGCCGTATCCATGCGCCCAATCCAGTCTCTTTATGTCCGCTCATAATTCAATCCCTAAAAATTCAATGCACAGTACCATGTCGATACTGTCAGAAGGATTGTCGCAAGAATGACAATCCAACCGCTGATAGCCGCCTGTTTCTTTTCCAGCATCGCTGCCGTGTCCCAGATTAAGTGACGAATGCCGTTGCACAGATGGTAGTACAGGCAGAACGACCAGCCAGCGAGAATGATTGTGCCGATCCATGACCCAAGAAATGCGCTGACCTGAGTATAGGGCCCCTCGCCCAACATTGCAGCGACGAGGAAGGCCGTAATCAAAAGTGAACCGCCTGTGAGGATCGCGCCGGTAATACGATGGGAAATCGACATAAGGGCCGTCATGGGCAGGCGATAAACTTGCAGATGCGGCGACAAAGGGCGTTTTGTGTTTGAGGATGTGCTCATGGCGCGATAATACAGCGAGCTATTACAATTTCAAACCCTAAATAGCTAGGTTTTCCATGGTGTTAGTTGAGAGTCAATCGCAATGCTGAACCATTGATGGCATAGCGCCATGTTTCGGCGGCGTTGTCAGCGGTGGAGCGGTAGCCCAGATGCCCGCCGCAATTGGCGCAGTGAACTTCCGTGCGCGGCAGGACTATCTTGAAATCAGATGACAGGCCGATAACCTTGCGCGAAATCGGGGCGCGGAATGTCGGAAAATCATTCGCCATAAGTTTGGCGTTAGAGGAAAAGATTGGGGCGTTACAGCCGCGGCAACCATAGGTACCTTTGCGGCGCTCGCGTAGCAGGTTCGATGTCCCTGCCGTTTCATTTTCTCCATCGCGCAAAATGGCATAGGCGTAATCACCAAGGCGTTTACGCCATTCATCTTCGGACAATTTAAAGGGGAAATTATCGCCCCGTTTACGCAGGAAATTGAACCGCACATAGTCATCTATATCCGCCAAGGCTGCGCCAGGCACGAGGGCCAGCCCCGTAAGGCCAAGGGCCGTGCCGATAAACAATCTGCGGGAAAAGGTCTTTGTCATACCCTTCAATATACGCCAATTCCCGGCAAAGAAAAGATCGGTGCAAGGCTCGGTTTTCCTGCAATTTCCATACTTTTCTTTGGTTACGCTTTGTTGTTAGATGGAATCATGAAAACGATCCTTTCCATTCAATCGCACGTCGCCTTTGGTTATGTCGGCAACGATGCCGCAAAATTCCCGCTGCAACGCCTCGGCTTTGACGTCATCGATATCAATACAGTCCAGTTTTCCAACCATACCGGTTATGGCGACTGGGAGGGCGAAGCGGTAACCGCCGATCATATCCGCAAAGTTCTGACCGGGGTGGAACGCCGTATGCCGCTCAGCGAGATTGATGGATTTTTAACAGGCTATATGGGCAACCCCGCGATTGCCGAGGTCATTCTGGAAACCGCCGCGCGATTATCTCCGCACGCGATATGGCTGTGTGACCCCGTGATGGGTGATGTCGGGCGAGGCATGTTTGCACAGGCCCCCATTCCCGAATTATTCAAAACCAAGGTCGTACACACCGCGAACATCATTACACCCAACCAGTTTGAGCTGGAATTCCTGACCGATCATAAGGTAGAAACATTGGAACATGCCCGCGAAGCTTGCCGGGCCGCGCATGCAATGGGGCCTGAGGTCGTTCTCCTCACCTCGCTCATCCATGACCAGACCAAGGACAATGAAATCCAGATGCTGGCCTCACATAAAGAAGGCGCACAATACGTGGTAACGACACCGCGCCTACCGCTCGATCCGGCACCCAATGGTGCAGGCGATTGCACGGCAGCGTTGTTCCTTGCCCACAATCTCAATGGCGAAACATTACCCGCCGCCTTGCAAAAGACAGCTGGCAGTATCTATGCGCTATTTGAAGAAACAATGAACGCGAAGACACGCGAACTGGCCATCATACAGGCGCAGGATGCATTCGTGCATCCTGGCCCGGTGATGATTTTGGGCCTCTGATTAGGCGGCGGCTTTTTTCATGTATTTCTGGATCAAGACTTCGGCTATCTGAACAGCATTCAGCGCCGCACCTTTGCGAAGGTTGTCGGATACGCACCAGAAATTCAGGCCGTTCTCGATGGTTTTATCAACGCGCACGCGTGACA
>CAZUYV010000113.1:0-6373 GCA_964624435.1 uncultured Micavibrio sp.
CTGCTCCGTGCATATATTCATGCCACGTAATTTCATCAAACAGATTCCCTGTCGGATCTATCTGTTTCATGAGATCGGCGTTCAGAAATATTTCCGGTGAAGCATCAAGGCCGCTAAAGCATAAGCCCAGTAAACTGTCCGGCGTAAATATGTTCCGCTGTTTTGATTTTGCAATTTTTTCGCGGATAAATTCAGGCTGCACGCCATCGATCGATAAGAGCAGCTTTACATCGATATTGGGCACAAGCTTTAAGTCGCGCTTAAGATTGCCGGGCGCAGGCAAATGCGAAACAAGATCGCGCGCTCTAATATGCTTTATAACATATTCAGGGGTCGTCTCATCTGCGCGTAGGTCATTTATAAAATCGTACAAAGCAGTCATAAATACCGCTTATCGTATCTTTCCATAAATAACAAGGGTTTTGATTAGAGCCAGCCTTTTTTGCTGAAATACACTAGCGGAATGATGCCTGAAATAATCATCAGGGTCACGGCGACAGGATAACCGTATATCCATTCCAGTTCCGGCATGAATTTGAAATTCATTCCGTAGACGGAAGCAATAAGCGTTGGTGGCAAAAACACCACGGCGGCAATCGAGAATATCTTGATGATCTGGTTTTGCTCCAGATTAATCATGCCCAGCGTGGCATCGAGCAGGAAATTCATCTTGGTCGATAAAAACGATGCATGGTCGTTCAGCGAATTCACATCGCGGTTCAGCATCACCATGCGGCTGCGCGATGCCTTGGCGGGCTTCTGGTCATCCGGACCATCGGGATTGTGATGGGACAGCAGCCTTGAAATACTGGCAAGGCTTTCACGGAGCATGCTGAGAAGATCCCCCTTCAGCCCAATCCGACGAATGGCCGATTGCAACATGCCCGTTTTGCGCTTGACGGATACTTTTTTGGTTTTGAAAATTTCAGATGACAGGCCGTCAATTTCATCACCAAGGTCTTCGAGAGAGTCAGCAATCCTGTCGATCATCGATTCAATCATTTCGAACATGATACCTTCGGATGTGCTGCAGGTCGCACCATTCTTCTTATCGATGCTCTGGATAAAATGCGTAAACGACATCAATTCAGAATAACGCACGGTGACAAGGCAATTGGGCATCAGAATAAAGGTTGCTTGCGTTTTGACAGGGTCATCAAGGTGTAATTTCGCTACCGCGACCACGGTCATGAATTCCGCGCCATCCTCATTGTATAAACGGGACGAAGATTCAATTTCCTTCATGTCTTCGCGTGTTGGCACGGAAATGCCCAAAAATTCCTCTACCGCATGGTCTTCTTCGGTGGTTGGCGTCACCAGATCGATCCAAAAATGATCCTGATCGCGGGCAACAGCCTCCAGCCCTGAAACGGCCACAAGCTTGTTACCATCGCATTTATAGACATTCATCATGATGCGGGTCCGCGGTTGAGTTTGATGATCTGTTCGTCATAAGTTTCATAGGTACGGCGATCAACGCAGTAAATGGTAATGCGTTCCAGCCGGGAATCCAGCGCTTCATTTATCCCCTTGAGCGCCAACCTTGCAAAACGGATATGGGGGAAATCTCGCTTGTCGCGCCCCATCGCTGGGATGGCCAGCGATTTAATATCCAATTCCTGCGCTAACCGAACGGCGTGACGATAACAATTCATAAGGTCGCGGTCTTCAAAACCATTGCCACCGTCCCAATGGCCGAGGATCGCCACAAACATCTGCTTAAACGGGGTATTAAAACCCGGGAGCGCAAACACTTCGCCGCTACGCGGGGTCTTAATATGTTCCTTGATGTAGGCATCCAGCTCCGGTCCAGCAATATCCAGAATGGCATGGTTCAGGTCCCCGCCCCACTCAAGCTTCGGATGCATGAAAAAGAGGATGGATTCACAATTGGTCTGTGCCAGAATCCCGCCATACTCTATGCTTATTCGATTGATAAACTGCGGTTTGGAAGGGCGTATCTTGGATGCGATGCGTTTAAACATGAAATTTTACTTGGGCCTGATTGTCTCTTTGTTCTGTATTCTACAGCCAACCATGGCTGGAGCGGAAGAGCTTTATGGCCTCTCCATGACCGGCAAAGCCAAATATGGGCCTGCTGACACGCACGTTGATTACGCCAATCCGGATGCCCCCAAAGGCGGAACCCTGAAACAGGCGGCCATAGGCACGTTCGATACGCTCAACCCCTATAATATCAAGGGCAAGGCGGCGCAAGGCATGGACTTGGTAACCGACCGTCTGATGGCCAGGGTCTGGGACGAACCCTTCACCATGTACCCGATGATCGCGGAAAAGATTGCGGTTCCTGCGGATAGGTCCTCCATTACCTTCTTCCTAAACCCCAAGGCGCGGTTTCATGATGGATCGCCCATCCTCGCCGATGATGTTCTCTTTACCTTTGAAACCTTGAAAGAATTTGGCCGCCCGAATGCGCGGCGCATTTACAAGCTGGTAAGCAAGGCCGAAAAATTGGATGAGCGCACGGTGAAGTTTTCGCTCGGCGAAGGCCATGACCGCGAAACCGTGATGATCCTTTCCCTGATGCCCGTTCTCTCAAAGGCATACTGGACTGGCAAAAATTTCGATCAAACGACGCTTACCCCCTTCCTATCCAACGGTGCCTATAAAATCACCTCTGTTGATGCTGGCCGCAAGATCACCTATGAACGTGTGAAGGATTACTGGGCGGCGGACCTCCTCCCCAACAAGGGGCACTTCAATGTCGATAAGGTCGTCTATGATTATTTCCGCGATGACTCTGTCGCGTTTGAAGCTTTTAAAACAGGCGATCTCAATCTCCGCCGGGAATGGGATGCGGGCTTATGGCGTTCTGGTTATGATTTTCCCGGCCTGACACAAGGCAAAGCCGCCAAGGAAGCATTACAGCATGGCCGCCCGGATCGTGTGCGCGCCTTTATTTTCAATTCTCGCCGCGAACCATTCAAGGATATTCGGGTGCGCGAAGCCCTCAACCTCCTCTTTGATTTCGAATGGGTAAACAAGAATTTATATGACGGTATGTATAAACGTATCGACAGCTATTTCCCCAACACCGAACTGGCTGCACCTGATAATACGAAACAGCCTGTCAACGAAACGCCGGAACAAAAGCGTAGCAATATGCTGAAGGCCGATACGCTTCTCAAAGAGGCCGGATGGGTTTTGAAGGACGGCAAGCGCGTGAATGTTAAAACCGGAAAAGCCATGACTTTTGAAATAATGCTGGACGATCCGGGCAACGAAAAAATCGCCCTGTCCTTCGTGCGCTCTCTCAAACGCATGGGCATCACGGCCAATCTTCGCACGCTCGATTCTGCTGCCTTCCTTGGTCGCCTGAACGAATATGATTTCGACATGACCCTCTATTACTGGATGTCGACCCTGTCGCCAGGGACGGAACAATATCTGTATTGGAGCTGCGAGGCTGCCGATTCCCCATCCCGTTGGAACTACGCCGGAATTTGCGATAAAAACATCGATCTGCTATCAAAATCCATCCCGGCCGCAAAAACCCGGGAAGAACTGGTGACCAAGGTCCATGACCTCGACCATGCCCTGATGGCGGGAACCTATATGATCCCGCTCTATTACAACCCGCAGGATTTCGTGGCGTCATGGAAACCGCTGGCCCACCCGGAAAAGATGCCCCTTTATGGCACGGTTCTGGAAACATGGTGGATGAACCAGCCGTAACAGGCGGCGGGGACTGTAAAGCCCGGAAAGACTATGATTTAATCGAAACTGAGATTCGCAAACTGGTTGATGACATGACAAAAACATTCCTGATTTCCTCTGCCCTCATCGCTGTAACGTTGCTGCCGGCTTGCACGGCGCCTTACAAGATGGAAGATGCCCAATATTGGGGCCGCAAGAATGCCACCTCTGCGCTCTATCTGCGCGGACCAAAGGCCCAGCAAAATCTGCACATGGATATTGCCACTTGCGTGAATGAAATTTCTGAACTGGAACGCATGGGCGCTATCCGCAACGCGATGCCGGCTGATACAAAAGATGGCCGCGTGCCAGACCCGAAAACACCCGAGGGTAAAATGGCGAAATGGGATTCACCCAAACGCGATGGTTATCTCTACAACGAACACCTGCCCTACACTGATTTCGAGACCTGCATGGATGCCAAGGGATGGGAACGAATTGAAAGCCTGCCTTACGGCCAGTCCGATATCGCCCGCGGTGATTACCTCCGCAATGTTCGTGGCTATGATTATCAGAGCAAGAACAACGTGAACCGTTACGAATCCAACGCCCCGGCCAATTCCTATCAGGCCGCGCCGGATACAGTCATCAACGAATAATCAGGCAAACGCTGGTTGTAATTTTATTTCAGGCTGGTCTTGCACCGGCCTGACTGTTTTCCATCCGCCGAAATATTCGCCGATCTTTTTCATCTGCACAGCATCATTGAAATTCCAGACTGCCGGAAAATGCCGGCCGGTTAATACCAGCCGCGGGAAACTCAAACCGGGTTTTCCCTGTGCTGCGGCACTTTCAAATGCCCTTTGGATATAGGCTGTTTCTTTCATAGATCGTAAATTGGCTGGTGCAGGAAAGAAACGCTGCTCATCATAGAAATTTCTAATCCCTTTAAAGAAGAGGGATTCTTCAAGCTTGTCCTTATTGGGCGCAAGCTCAAACGGAAAAACGATGTGATCCATTTTTGCAAGATTGGCCATGTCGTTTTTGTCAGTCATTTCCGACAACGTCATGGCTTTATCAAAGTCAGCGGCAGACATAAAGGCCCGTACGGAAGATATGCGTGATTGCAGCGGTAGAGAAGCCTCATAAAGCCGGTGACTTTCAACCTTCATGTTTATTTGGGCTGCAGCTCTAGCCCAAGTATAAGCGCCATTCGAATTACCTGCACTAAACGTATAATCCTCCATACCCATCGCAATGAAGAATTCAATACGGTTAAGAAGTTCTGCCTTACCTATTCCCTGCCCCTGTAAGGCCGGTGCAATTTCTATCAGGCCTGTACGAGCACAAGGTGATGAGGAAAGAATAAACCCAACCGTAGAATCAAAATCTTTCGTGTTGGTGTAATGCGTTCTTAAAGATACTTGTCCCTTGCCTTGAAATGTAAAGTTCATATGTGAAGTCTGCTTGTGACCTCGGGAAAACAATTCATAAACCTGAGATGGAGAATAAGGGACCAGTTCTTCCCACTGCTCCATATAATGTGAATGTAAAACGAAAAGATCGACTGCGCCATTCAGCCTAAAATTAGGAACGCCAGGATTTGTCCGTTCAATGGGCTTTAAATTGGGAGCGTCAAAATCCGACCGTTCAACGGGCCGTGTTCTCTTTGACAAAGTGGTTTGATATACGCTCATAAACCGGGTCGAACTTCTTTATTATGTTAATAACGGTTGCCGGTTGTAACCCACTCATAAGGCTGCGGTCAAGTGTTTTAGGATTATATCCTTCAAAATCAATTAGTTCGTCAAATGTTTGCGGGGTCTGGATATAGGCGCTGTGCTCACCCCAAGGACCGTAGAGATGCGGATAGCTTGGACCGAACACGCCAACTGTGGGCACACTCGCGGCGGCGGCGGCATGCATCAATCCGGAATCATTGCCGATATAAAAATCGCAGAGCGATAAGGCGGCGGCAACTTCACCGGGCCTCCCCTTGGCGATGCCATCAATGCGAAGATGCTCGGGAATACTCTCCAGCACAGGCTTGGCCTGCGCCTCTTCGCCCGGCGCTGCAAACACGGCGACACGCGCTCCCGTCAAAGGGCCATCCTCACTCGTCAGCCATTGGATAACTTCGATAAAATTTTCGGCGGGCCATGTCTTGCCGATCCAGTTGGCAGAAGGGCCGACGCCCAGCACCATCCCGCCTTCGGGAATAAGGTTGCGGGCGAATGTCATTTGCGCTTCGTTGAAATAGAGCGCGGGCGCAGGAACGGTTGCAAGGCGCATGACATCGGCCATCTGCTCAACCTTGTGTTTGTCCTGATCGATATGGCCACCGAAAATGTAATATTTCTTCGCGGCAATCAGGCGCGATACGGCAGAATTGCGTAAATCCACCACCATATCCCAGCGCGTCCCAACGACCTGCTTCCACAGGTCAACCCAATGGCCGCTATAGGGCTTTTTCTTTAAGGGAATGATCCGGTCAATATTGGGAAACCCTTCAAAAATACTCGCAGGCAACGGGCCGCAGGCAACGGTAACCTTGGCCTCCGGCCAAGTCTGCCATATATAATCCAGCAATCCCGTGCTCAAAATCGCATCGCCAAGGCGCGTGGAGGTAATAAAGAGTATTTTCATCCCGGCCATTAGACGTATATCTTATACCCATGTCAAAAGCATTTTATGTCGAATTAAAGCATCGCGGCCT
>CAZUYV010000114.1:0-6318 GCA_964624435.1 uncultured Micavibrio sp.
GATGGTGATGCTGATCTCTGCCATATCAACCGCGCCCTTCTTTTAGGATTTGTTCAACCTGGTTGATGGCCGCATCCAGGCGGCCTGCCAACTGACGAACGTTCAGATTGTTCACATTTGAGGGGCCTTTTGCGGAGGATGCTGTGGAAAACAAATCATCCTGCGGCGCCGATTTACCGGATTTGGCTTTACGGGAATCAACAGAAACCACAGCCGTTTCAAGATGCTGCACAGCGTTGTTGAGTTTCTGTAAGGAGGCTCTGATAGCGTTGCTCAAGGTACTTCCCCTTTTCGCGTATTCTGCGAATAAAATTCTGTAAGTTATGAAAGATACGACTATTTAGGCGGTTCAGATGGGTCCGGTCAAGCCTCCACCCAAGGTTTTCCCGGGGTTTTTCACCAATGTTTTGTTGACCCGTGCCCTGCCCTTGGGCATTGTACGGCCAAACGTCATAGTTAGAGGATAAATCCATGACCCAAGCCGCCGCCAGCGCCAATTCAGCCCCCGCAAACGATGCCCAGATGACCCATATGGCGAATGCCATCCGCGCCCTTGCGATGGATGCCGTGCAGCAGGCGAATTCGGGCCACCCCGGCGCACCGATGGGTATGGCGGATATTGCCACCGTCCTCTATTCCAAATTCCTGAAATTCGATCCAAAGAAACCGGATTGGGCAGACCGCGACCGCGTTATCCTCTCCAACGGTCATGGCTCCATGCTGCTCTATGCGCTGAACTATCTCACCGGTTACGAGAAAATGACCATCGAGGAAATCCGCAATTTCCGTCAACTCCATTCTAAAACACCAGGTCACCCGGAACTGGATGTTGCCTGCGGTATCGAAATGACGACAGGCCCGCTTGGACAAGGTATTTCTACTTCGGTGGGGTTTGCTCTGGCCGAACAAATTCAACAGAGCCACTACGGCAAAGATCTCGTCAACCACTACACCTATGTTTTTGCTGGCGATGGATGCCTGATGGAAGGGGTCAGCCACGAAGCAGCGTCCCTTGCCGGTCACCTCGGCCTTGGTAAAATGATCGTTCTCTACGATGACAACAACATTACGATCGACGGTTCTACCGAGCTCTCTTTCACCGAAAATGTTGCCGAACGTTACAAAGCCTATGGCTGGGACGTGCACAAGGTCGATGGGCATAATCACACAGATATTGAAAATGCGATTGCAAAAGCGCAAACGACAAGTGCGCCTTCCATCATCTGTTGCAAAACCATCATCGGTTACGGCTCACCAAACAAGTCAGGTAAATCGTCTTCTCACGGATCGCCGCTTGGTCCGGACGAGATCACTGCGACACGCGAAGTGTTGAAATGGCTACACCTTCCCTATGACATGCCGAAAGAAATTCTGGACCAATGGCGTGCCGTCGGTGCAAAGGGCGCAGCTTTGTCAAAAGAATGGGAAGACCGCCTGAAAGCGTCTTCGCAAAAAGACGCTTTCCTGAAGTCGGTGAACAAGGATGTGTCCAAGGACATCGCACCGATTATCGCGGATATTAAAAAGACCTTTGCCGAAACAAAACCGAAGATGGCAACACGTCAAACATCGGGTGAATGTCTCGAAAAACTGGTTCCGGCGTTGTCGCAACTCGTTGGCGGCTCCGCAGATTTGACCGGTTCGAACAACACCAAGGTAAAAGCATCCAAGTTTATTGTTAAAGGCGATTACAACGGCAACTACATCAATTATGGTGTGCGCGAACATGCCATGGCCACCATTATGAACGGCATGGCGCTACATGGCGGTATCATTCCTTATGCTGGCACGTTCCTGCAATTCGCTGATTATTCCCGCCCTGCCATCCGCCTAGGTGCGCTTATGAAACAGCGCGTCATTCACGTAATGACGCATGATTCCATTGGCCTTGGCGAAGATGGCCCGACACACCAGCCGGTTGAACATTACGCCGCGCTCCGCGCCATCCCGAACCTCTATTTCTTCCGTCCCTGCGATGGGATTGAAACAGCCGAATGCTGGGAAATTGCGCTGCAAAAGCAAACATCGCCGTCCGTTCTGGCACTTTCTCGTCAAGGCATGAACACCGTGCGCGACGCATCTGCTGACAACAAATCTGCCAAGGGTGCTTATATCCTTAAAGATTCATCCGGCGCGCCAAAGGTCACGATCTTCGCAACGGGCTCGGAAGTCGATCTCGCTCTCGCTGCTGCCGAAACAATAGGCTCCGGCGCCCGCGTTGTTTCCGTACCCTGTATGGATATCTTCTTTGAACAGGACAAAGCCTATATCGAGAGCCTGTGCGGCAACGATAGTAAGAAAATCGCGATCGAAGCCGGTATACGCCAAGGGTGGGATGCCATCATTGGCCGTGACGGCGTGTTCATCGGCATGAAATCCTTCGGCGACAGCGCGCCTGCCGGAACGCTCTACAAACATTTCGGCATTACCGCCGAAGCGATTGTCGAAGCCGCCAAATAATAAAAAAGCCCGCTGAGATAGCGGGCTTTTTAAATTCAGAGCGAATTATTTGTTATCGATCGGGAAGCTGTAATTCAGTACAGCCTTCAACTGCGTATCCTGCGCGGCATCGGACACACCGAACAATGCCCCGGCTTCATAGCCAAAGCCATTACCGAATTCACCGTAAACAACTGGTCCAAACTGGTGAGATTGATCATCCCACTTGTCTTCGAAGTTGCCGACATCGCTATACCATTCCAAACCTGCGGCAAATGTCTCCGTGATGGGATAGCTTGTTGACCAGGCAAAGCCATAGGTCGTATCTGCGTCATGTGGCGCATTATCACCAACTTCGTGGCCGATGATAATGTTGGCAAGATTGGAAAATTTTCCGACTTCCTTGGCAAATAAGAGCTTGCCTTCAATTCCATCGGCGCCACCATGTTGTGTCCCAATGCCATAGGCCACGGAAAAACCAAAATCGACAAAATATTCGCCGGGAGTTGTCAGGTTGAAACGGTTATCGATGGTAAGGGTTGAAAATTTGGTGTTGTCATCGCTCAGGCCGCTGCGCTCAAACGCGCCGCCCACTTCGAAATTCCACCAATCCGTGATGCCATAGCCAACGTTGGTTTCCTGAACCCATCCGCCATCAACAGCCTTTGTGTCGTCGATGTCATAGCCACCTTTCCATTCAAGATAGGCATCGCCGCCATCCACATAAGGGGCATCGACTGTCTTGTTGGCATGGGCGGGCGTTATAAAAGCCAGCATCGTCAGCGGAAGAACGGGAATAAAACGAAGGAAATTCAAAGTCATGATTGGGCTCTCTGGTTTGTTGAACTGTTACTTTATAACAGTTTGGGTTAGGGCTGTAAACCCACTAAAAAAATACACAGAAAACCCGGAACCAAACACCCCTGTCATGCGTAGGTAGGATGAATGACAAACGATCATGTAACAGTGATTTCTTGTTTATTCAACAGGAGCCCTTCATGTAACAGTGAAGGGCTTCCTTTTTTCTTGCACAGCTCTATTTATGTCAAAATAGGGCGATTGTAGTTGCATCCCCCTCGCCCCTTCATTACAAAACAAACCAGTAAAAACTCATTGAAAAGGTAGAGGAAACTCCCATGGCAGTAAAAGTAGGTATCAACGGTTTTGGCCGCATCGGCCGTCTTGTCGCCCGCGCGCTCTTTGAATCTGGACGCAGCGATGTGGAGCTGGTCGCGATCAACGATCTGGCCCCGACAGAAGCCAACAAAATTCTTTTGAAATATGATTCTGTTCACGGCAACTTCCCGTTCAGCGTCGACGCCGATGGCGAAAAGGCCCTGATCATCAATGGCAAACGCGTTGCCGTGTTTCAGGAAAAAGACCCAAAGGCTATTAAATGGTCTGATCTGGGCGTTGATATCGTTCTTGAATGCACGGGGATTTTCACCAGCAAGGAAGCGGCCTCCCAGCACTTTGTTGGCGGCGCCAAGAAGGTTCTGATCTCCGCGCCAGCCACCGATGAAGATGCGACAATCGTTTTCGGCGTGAATGATGAGAAACTGAAAGCGGAACACACTGTTGTTTCCAACGGTTCCTGCACCACCAACTGCTTGGCCCCGGTTGCGCAGGTTCTGCACAACGCCATCGGGATCGAAAGCGGCTTCATGACCACAATCCACTCCTACACTGGTGATCAACGCATTGTTGATACAGTGCACAAGGATCTGCAACGCGCCCGCGCTGCGGCCTTGAACATGATCCCGTCTTCGACAGGCGCCGCAAAGGCAATCGGTAAAGTTCTGCCGGAGCTCAAAGGCAAGCTGGATGGTGTTTCTATCCGTGTTCCTACCCCGAACGTTTCGGTTGTTGATCTGAAGTTCATCGCTTCCCGCGAAACAACTGTTGAGGAAGTGAATGCCGCGATCAAGAAAGCCCTTGGTGGCCGCCTTGAAGGCGTTCTGAGCGCGTATGATGAGCCACTGGTCTCCAGCGATTTCAATCACAACTCCAACTCGTCGATCTTCTCCTACGAAGGCACGAAGGTGGTGGATGGCAAGCTGGTTCGTATCATGACCTGGTATGACAATGAATGGGGCTTTTCAAACCGTATGCTGGACACAGCGTCTAAAATGCACGCTGTCGGATACGGCGCGCAAAGCAAAGCTGCGTAAGTTCCCTAATAACATTCAAATGAAGAAGGCGCCGCTTGGTGCCTTTTTTATTGTCCGGAATCAACTTTTGGATTCATCGTTTCTTCCATCAACCCTTCCAGCATATCTTGCTGTTTGTCCGGATCAACAGGTACGCCGCTATAAAGCTTTTCCCCGTTCTCATCTTGATGTTCAACCAGCCCCATTATTTGCGCTGCTTGCGCCGTAGGAACGCCGGATGCGGAAACAACAACGCCATTGTGGTTCGCTATAACCCTAAGGGTTATGATAGCTACAACCGCCAATCCGATCAGGGGCAATAGTATGCGGTGGGTCATATCTCTATTTTGCAGGATGAGAGGCGAATAAAGAATTAACTGGGAATCCTTCTGCGCCTTAGAGTTTTTTATTCCTATTTTGCGACGATCTATTCAGCCAGCGGATCGCTGGTAAGGACTGTAAGATTCTGCATCAATTGCTGAAATTGCTCATCCTGCGTCTTTTCGGCGCTACCATTTTCGATCTCGGGAACCGCAACCTGACCAAGTTCGCCATTCATCTGCGCCGCCATCGCAAGGTTTTCAGTGGCTGCGCGTATCTGCTGTTCATCCACGCCGGATTCTTGCTGGGTTTTGTAGGCAATGAGCTTTTTCACGCCACTCAAATCAACCTCGACACCGGCTTGCGAAAGCAAAGGCACGGCAAATAGAAGGATCATGGTTTTTGTAATGATCGGGTTGTTCATCCTTTTTTATTTTGCAACAAGGGAGGCAAATAAACTCTTAATTATGGTAATAAATATCCTTTTGCGCACCCTATCCAGTTTCACTATAGTCCGCGCAGTAATTAAGGAGATTTTAATAAATGGCCAAGCTAAAACCCGGCGTTGTCTGGGGCGATGATTACCAAACCCTGATCAAAGCCTGCAAAGAGGGCCAATATGCCCTTCCCGCTGTTAACGTGATCGGCACCAGCACAATCAACGCTGTGCTCGAGGCGGCCGCAAAAAACAAATCCGATGTCATTATTCAACTCTCCAACGGCGGTGCACAGTTCTATGCCGGTAAAGGCCTGCCGGATGCATTCCGCGCAAAAATTATTGGCGCAATCTCAGCGGCCTATCATGTCCACAAGGTCGCCAAGGAATATGGCGTGGCCGTTGTCCTTCACACAGACCATGCCGATAAAAAATTGATCCCTTGGGTCGATGCAATGATCGATGAAGGTGAAGAATATTTCAAAAAGAACGGCTCCCCGCTTTTCACTTCGCACATGGTCGACATGTCGCATGAACCGATTGCCGAAAATCTGGAAGTATGTACCCGCATCCTGAAACGCCTTGCCCCACTTGGCATGAGCATTGAGATTGAGCTCGGTGTAACAGGCGGTGAAGAAGACGGTGTTGGTTCTGATGATATCAGTGCCGATAATGCCAAGCTCTATACCCAGCCGGAAGATGTACTGCTGGCTTATGAAACACTTTCTCCCCATGGCCACTTCTCGACGGCGGCGTCCTTTGGCAACGTGCACGGCGTTTACAAACCAGGCAATGTGAAGCTGCGCCCAGAAATTCTAAAGAATTCGCAGGAACTGGTCGCAAAGACCAAGGGCCTTGGCCACAACCCGCTTGACCTCGTTTTCCATGGCGGGTCCGGCTCGGAAAAAGAAAAAATTACGGAATCCCTTGGCTATGGCGTGTTCAAGATGAACATCGACACCGACACACAAT
>CAZUYV010000115.1:0-6306 GCA_964624435.1 uncultured Micavibrio sp.
GGCCCCGCTTTCGCCCAGCAACTGGCCTCAACCGGCTTTACCCCCTGGATGGAAGATGATGCCAAGGAAAACGTGAAGACGGATGAACCAAGCGATGAGATTGATCCACGCCCCCTTACCTTGCAGGACCTCGAACGACTGCAGGGCGCAAGCAATACACACAAAACCATTGATGATCTGACACCGCTCGAGATCATGTATGGCGGCAGGGCGCAGGAAGATGTCACGCTGTTCGGATATGATCTATTCGAGGCAGGCAAAAAACTATCCGATAAAATTCCAGCGGGAATGGTACAGGACAGTTACATTTTATCTAGCGGTGACAAGCTCGAGATTATTTTCCGTGGCCAAGAAAATGTCCGCAAGACCTATGATGTCAATTCGCAAGGGATTCTTGTCACTGATACGCTCTCCCCTATCAACGCTGCTGGAAGAACACTTGGCGATATCCGCAAAGCGATGGAAGAAGAATCCGCCAGCCTTCACAATCTACAAATTCATGTCTCGCTTGCGCAAGCGCGCCAGATCGATGTTCTGGTGATTGGCGATGTGAATGAACCGGGCCGGAAAACATTGAGCGCGTTTCATTCCGTGCTCGATGCCCTGCAACAGGCCGGTGGTATCAAGAAAAGCGGGTCGCTTCGCCGCGTGAAGATGGTTCGCGGCGGCAAGAGTCAGTTTATCGACCTCTACAGCGTCATAATGCAGGGTGGCGAAGCCGCCGATATTCGTCTGCAGGATGGCGACCGCCTGATTGTGCCGCCGATTGGTGCCACTGTTGCCGTGATCGGTGCGGTAAAACGGCCCGCCATCTATGAAATCAAAAAGGGCGAGAATTTAAGCGCACTTGAAATGCTGGGCCTTGCTGGCGGTGTTTTGTCACCGGGGAGCAACCGTTTTATCCGTCTTTCGCTCAACAATGACGGGCGTGAAGTGGTGGAAGACATCGATGAACCCGGCAAACGCCTGTTTGGCGATGGCAGCATCCTGAATGTCGCGCAAGCCAAGGAGAAACGGAGCAGCAATATAACTCTGTCCGGCGCAACACGTGACCCTGGCGAGCATGACATGCAAAAAGCCAGGAGCCTGTCGGAACTGATAGGGCGTGAGAATGCATTTGGCGATAACGTTTATCCGTTAATCGGCGTTATCGAACGGCGCGACCCGACATCATTGACAAAAACGCTCGTGGAATTTTCGCCGCGGCAAGTCTTGCAAAAGGAATACGATGCGCCATTGTCTGAAGGTGATGTGGTTCATCTATTCACCATGGAGCAAATCCACAATCTTGGCGGCAAGATGTCGTCAGAACCATTATTACAAAAAGCAGCCTTTAATGCCGGTGCGAAAGAATCCGACGGTAAAATCAAAGATGGGTATATAGCGTCCTTCCTGCAGGAGCGCGCAGCCTTCATCCGCGGTGCGGTGCGTCAACCCGGTGCCTATCCTGTGGCCAAGGACACAAATCTTGCCACCTTGCTCGCAGCTGCCGGTGGCCCCACCATTGAGGCCAACACCGATAACATCGAGGTTACCACGCGCCTGATCCCCGCCGATGAAAGCGCGGATGCGATGGCACCCAACCGCACCAATGTCAGCCTGACAACGAATGATGCCGCGAACATTAAAATTGCGCCAGGTGATACTGTGCGTATCAACCAGAAATTCAACCGTGTGGAAGAACAGAGCATTACCCTATTGGGCGAAGTGAAAACCCCCGGCAAATATGACCTTCTCCCCGGTGATACGATGATGAGCCTTTTGAAACGCGCGGGTGGCCTCACCGATATCGCCTATCCTGATGGTGTAATTTTCAGCCGTGCCAGTGAACGCAAACAGGAAGAGAGCCGTTACAAGGCGCAGGCGCGCGATCTGGAAATGAAACTTGCGGCCAGCCTGCAGGCGGAAGACAAAGATAAGAAGCCCGATATGGCGCAGGTGAATGCCGCGCAGGGCCTGATCACACAATTACAAGAAGCTAAAGCCGTTGGTCGTATTACGGTTGAGGCCGACCCCGGCGTTCTGAGCCATGATCCCGAGCAAGATATCCTGCTGGAGGCAGGCGATAAGATCTATATGCCGCGCAGGCCATTGACCGTGCGCGTGGGCGGCGAAGTCCTCTCCCCTGCCGCACTCCAATTCCGCAAGGGCAAAGACGCGGATGATTATATCGATGAAGCAGGCGGTGTGACGTATTTCGCCGATATGGACCGCGCCTTTGTCGTTTATCCCGATGGCAGCGCCAAACCGTTATTCGTCAGCGCCTGGAAACAAGGTGTAACCATGATTCCACCGGGTTCTACTGTCATAGTCCCGCGCGATCCTAAACCATTCGATTTCCTTGAGAGCGCCGAGAAGATCAGCACGATCCTCGCCAACATCGCTCTTACCGGATTCTACATCGATGACCTCGGCGATGATAATGACTGACATGCCGCTCCTGTCGATCGTCACCATCACCAAGGATAATCCCAGCGGATTCGCCAAAACCTCTACCAGCATTGCCGCTCAGACGTTCAAAGATTTCGAATGGGTTGTGGTTGATGGCGCAGTCGAACCCGATAACGGCATTTATGATGCCATGAACAAGGGGCTGGAACGATCGCGCGGGACTTACATTCTGTTTTTAAACGGTGGAGATGCATTTGCAGATCCGGAAACATTGACCCTTATTGCGCGGCATATCGAATCCTTCCCATCGGATTTTATCTATGGGGACGCGATGGAACATGATGGCAAGCGGTATCATGTAAAGAAGGCTCGAAATCATACAAGCCTTGTGCGCGGTATGTTCACTCACCATCAGGCGATGATCTATAAACGCGAAATCATTGGTGGCTTGCGTTTTGACACAAACTATAAAATTGCCGGGGACTATGATTTTACAGCACGTTTCTTAAAAAAAACCCACGATGTTTCTTACATCCCTGCTCCACTGTGTTTGTTTGAACAGGGCGGCATCTCACAAAGACAGGCGGACTTGGGGCGCCGGGAAGAATATTCCGCAAAGATTAGACACGAAATTTGTTCACGCCTCATTGCTTACCTGACTTATGCGCGTCAGGTTTTTGCGATGGCAGTGAAGAAAAACTATCCGGATTTTTACCGGTTATTATCAAGATGAGACAAAATTTCCCGGCCTATTTCCTGCGCCTTTTTGCCACGCATATAGCCCAGAACAGATAATCCGATTGTTGCGGCACTTGTCGCACCGGAAGCCATATTGAATCCCGTTGTAATCGAAAGAGCCACTGTCCCCACCAATGACGCTGCGGAAAGAAAATAACAGGCCGTAGCTTGATGGTTGAGAAGGCGAACATCGTTGCTACGTTGAAGATGAACATAGGGAAGACGCGCAAGATCATCTTCCAGTTGCCGATCACTGCTTCTACCCATTATTTTGGCAAGATCATGCGCCAAAACCTGATTTGAAAGACGTGGCATCTTCTACCGCATTTTTTATTGGTCATAATATTGCATTTTGCGGGCCGTCAAAGCAAGATTTTTTTTCCCTTCAAGGAAGCCGCCCCGAACGATGAAATAGTAAATAAAGTAGGCGAAACCTTTGCCTGGCAAGCGGCGAAAACATGATTTTAACAGTTGGCGATAAGCAACCGGATCGGCAGGATAGGCGCTTTTCCGTGCCATCTCACGCTCCCAGATCGCATAGCCATGGTGCCGGTCCTGCCATTTTTGGGTGTCGTCGAACGCATAATGTAGAAGCGCTGATTTTAATCTTCGTAAACTTTTTAGCGATGCATTTGTTTTTATGCGGGGTTGATAATGCCCTTCCATCTCCCCCATACCGGGAATATCGAGATCATCAACAAGCGGGAATTCCATCATTTTCCGATCAATCAAACATAATTTTCGATTGCGCATTCCCCTTTTTAGAACCGTTCCATCGACAACATAAAGCCCATCGACAAAATAACCAGCCGCATTCCAGTCCAACCCCGCGATTTCATCGGCAAGGGCTGATGTCACTTCTTCGTCAGCATCTACGAAGAAAACAAAAGCATGTTTGAGTGTGAGTGTATCAAGGCACCATTGGCGTTTTTTGGGATACTGGCCATTCCACGAGAAATCGATGAAAGAGGCACCGTAAGATTCAGCAATGGAGCGGCTGCTATCCCGAGATCCTGAATCAACAACAATAACTTCATCGAAACGTTCGAGGGCAGCAAGGCAACGGGGAAGATTTTTTTCTTCATTCAATGTGGTGATAATAACACTGACAGGAATCTTATCGCTCATGCCGCGCCGACCAGACCAGATAACCGCACAGCACGCCCAGCAATGTAAACACAGCAAAAATAACCGGTATGTTAGGCCATACAGGACGCGGCGTGCTGGCAGGCGGCTCCACAACGATGGCGGCGTAAGGTTCATCGAGATTGGCCAGCATGCGTATATGCTCCTGCTGCATTAGCAAATTGGCAATGCCTTTGCGGTGATCGGGATTGATGGTTTTTTGCAGGGCATCCTGTAGATATTCAATACGGTTTTCAGATTGACGGCGACGATCGCGGCGGATTAACTGGTCCGCCACCAGATGAACTTTACGCAGAAAGGCTGCGGCAAAGGCAGAATCCGGATGCTTGTAACTAATCCGGCGCAGCGGCGTGGTACCGAGATGTTCAACACGCAGATTTTTGTCGAGGTAATCGGCCAGTTCTTCCGCGCTCCAGTCGTGCCCCTTATCTTTCCAGCGTCCATCCTTAGCAATGCCGGCCAGCACCGATTGATCCTTCAATAAAATCGCCGCAACTGAAGAACCGGTGATTGTGTAGGTAAAGCGATAGAAATCGGTGGAGACACCTTCCTGATCTTTCGGTCGCCAGAATGGCAGGTCGAGCGAATGGCCATCGGCGACGGTGGACGCATAATCCCCCAGCGCATAGCCATCGGCCGGGGCAATAATCATCGAAGCCTTATAACACGGAGTTGCAAAGATAATGACGGTGGCGGCAACGGCCAACGCGATAACAACACCGAGCAGAATCGAAATCCGCGCCTTCCAGAACGATGAGATCATATCTGCAAGGGTTGGTTCAGTTGTCATGAAGGATTAGGCCACGCGGCTGCGGATGGTGTTTTCGGCTTCCTTCATAATCGACAGGATCGATTTGACAGGACGGCTTTCCTGTGCCGCGGCCTCGGCCCCCTGCTGGGCATCGAACCACGCATTGGGTTCGTTGCGGAAATAGAGAATAGCCTGGGCCAGAGTATTGCCATCCCCTTGAGGAACGATAGCGCCACATCCATAGTCACGAATGACACGAGCAACTTCAGTGTCATCAGGACCAATATAAATTGTCGGACGGGCGGCAGCGAGCGCCGAATAGAATTTGCACGGAACCAGAAGGCCTGCGGCCTCATCGCGCATGCTCACCAGATGCAGGTCACCGCTTTCCATCAAATCCTTCAGCATGCTGGCTGGTTGATAGGGAAGCAGTTTAACGTTCTGCAATTGGCGACGGGCCCGTTCACTCGACAAGCGATCATGATTTGGCCCATCGCCTACAAAGACAAATTCGATTTCTGGATAGATCGACAGAACCTCTGCCGCTTCCAGTATTGTGTTCATCGGATGGGCCCGGCCAATATTACCGGCATACAAGATGCGGAAGCGCGGCGACGTATGGTGCCTGAATTGTTCCGTTGGCCGCTGATTGGCCACATTTTCCCTGATAAGGTCATCTGCTTTGTGTGACTTACGATTGACGTCGATGATTTCCTGATCCGGCCAGTTTGGGATAATGCTGATGCGGCCGGTTTCAACACCGGTGTGCGCCAAATATTTGCCCATACAACGGCCAACGGCTATTACCTTCCCGCTCTTGTTCATCGAACGGCGGGCAGTCTTGCTCAGTGACTTCATGATAAAGTCCGGCATTTTCACCCCGATAGATGGGAACAGATCTGGATAAAGGTCATGGCACCAGTGCATGTGGGCACAACGTTTCTTTTTGGCGAAACGACGACCGATAGTGACGAGCAGTGGCGGATCAGTCAACGTCACGATAAGGTCATGGCGCGGCTGACGCATCGTTGCAATATAAAGACGAAGAAGGATTCGGGCATAGCCGAAGAAACCCTTGGGGTTTGGATTGGCCTTCACGCGGTGAACGGTAATGCCGCCATCTTTTTCCGAGAAGGTTTTGTCACCGGTGGTCAGAACGCTTACCTGCCACCCTGCCCGCGTCATTTCCCGGGCGAGGTCGCGCAACACACGTCCGCTTGCCCCGCGGGCCGGCGGATATACTCGATTGATCAGCAAAACAGACGGTTTGGTCAGCGTCA
>CAZUYV010000116.1:0-6245 GCA_964624435.1 uncultured Micavibrio sp.
TCTCTACGGCAGCCTTTTCCAGCATATAGGAAAAATTGACCCCGGTAGCGGCCGAAGCCTGCTTGATGGCGTTATAGACCTTAACCGGCACCTTAAAGGCGGATAAAGCGCTGTTATTCAAGGCATTTTGTGTCATTGCGTCGCCTGTTTTCCTATGCGGATCATGAGTATCTCAGGAGATATAGTTTCAAGGATCGTGCCAGAGGGCGGATTGGTAAAGATTTATTGACATATTGCGTTAATTTTCATATTAGAAGCGACCGGAAAGGTGGTGTGATGGATCGGCGGCAACTTTTAATAGGGGGATTGAGTGCGGCATTCGGCGCCACTGGTGCCGTGGTCACGAGTGCGCTTGTCCTTGGCCCGAAAGAAGCGATCATTTCCGAACCAGAAATTATTACCCCGCCCGTAGACCCATTCAATATTCCGCTGCCTATGCCGGAGCCTCTGATATTTGATGAATTGGATAAGGTAGATCCGAAGTCGGCGAGATGGCGCCCAGAAACCCCCTATATCGATCCAACGATAGAGAAAGTGTTTCCAATGCCGCGTTTGCTGCGCAGCGCGTCCCAGATTGTCTTTTTCAACACGCATACGAGTGAAAAACTGAAGGTTGATTTCAGGAATATAGACAAAGAAGCATTCAATCATTTCATGCGCGATTTCCGCCGCAATGAAGAGATAGACATTGATGATCGCCTGATCAGAAAATTTGGCCGCGTGGTGAAAAAACTGCGCGATGGTGGCGCGGAGGTGGATAGCATGGACCTGATATCCGGTTATCGTTCTGCCGCGACAAATGCGAAGTTGCAAAAAGAACGTGGCGGTCAGGCCACCAATTCGCAACATATCAAGGGCCGGGCCATGGATATTCGTGCATCCGGGGTTGAGTTAAGCGCACTGCACAAAGCGGCAAAAACAGTGGCAAAATCGGATGGCGCAGGTGGCGTGGGATATTATCAGGCCAGTAATTTCGTGCATATCGATGTAGCCCGGCTTCGTTTCTGGTCTTAAGGATCTGGGCATTTTTCATTAAAATGGGCTTCTACCCCTTCCAAACCATGGTAAGATTTTAAGCTTTTCAGGGCATACTATTCTGACCCTTAAGGCTTCCTTACTCCTCGTATACCGGAAGGTTTCCATGACTGATTACACGGCCCCCATCAAAGATATGCAATTCGTGCTCGACCGCGTGGTCGGTCTTGAAAAACTTCCCGAGCATCCTGATTTTGGCAAGCTCGATATCGACACGGTTTCCAGCATCCTGGAGCCGGCAGCGCAATTGGCAGCAGAAGTTTTAGGGCCCATCAATGTGGCGGGCGACAAGACACCGGCAAGATGGAGTGATGGGAATGTTACGACGTCACCGGGATTTAAAGAGGCCTATGCACAATATCGCGATGGTGGATGGAATGCCGTGCCGTTTCGCCCTGAACATGGCGGGCAGGGTTTACCGTGGCTGGTGGCGTTTGCCGTGCAGGAAATGTGGCAGGGCGCGAACATGTCATTCGGGTTGTGTCCATTGCTGAACCAAGGTGCGGTGGAAGCGATTGAAGCGCACGGGTCTGATGCGCTAAAGGAAGAATATCTGGCCAAGCTGATCAGCGGGGAATGGACGGGGACGATGAACCTGACCGAGCCGCAGGCGGGATCGGACCTTGCCGCCGTGCGTAGCAGGGCAGAACGTAATAATGACGGCACCTATAAGATTTTCGGGCAGAAGATTTTCATCACCTATGGCGAGCATGATTTCGCCGACAACATTATCCATCTTGTGCTGGCGAGATTGCCAGACGCGCCGGAAGGCGTGAAGGGCATATCGTTGTTTGTCGTGCCGAAATTTTTGAAAGACGGCAGCCGCAATGATCTTTTGTGCACGGGGATTGAACACAAGCTCGGTATTCACGGATCACCAACCTGCACGATGCAATTCGGGGACAAGGGTGGCGCAGTTGGATATCTGGTCGGTCAAGAAAATGAAGGCCTGAAATATATGTTCACGATGATGAACAATGCGCGCCTGTCAGTGGGTTTGCAGGGCGTGGCGATTGCGGAAAGATCGTACCAACATGCGCTCGCCTATGCCAAGGACCGGGTGCAGGGTGCATCCCTGTCGAAAAAAGAAGGTGGCCGCGTGGCGATTGCCGATCACCCCGACGTGAAACGCATGTTGTTGTCCATGAAAGCGCAGATAGAAGCATTTCGCGCCCTGACCTATGAAGCCGCGCTGCATATCGACCTTGCCCGTGCAGGCAATGCGAGTGCGCAAGCCAAGGTGGAATTGCTGACGCCGCTGGTGAAGGCCGGTGGCACCGATATGTCGCTGGATGTCACATCGACCGGTGTGCAGATTCACGGCGGTATGGGATTCATTGAAGAAACCGGCGCAGCACAATATTACCGCGATGCCCGTATCCTTCCCATCTATGAAGGCACCAACGGCATTCAGGCGGCAGACCTTGTGTTTCGCAAGATCATGCGTGATCAGGGTGCGTCATTGAAAACCTATCTGCAGGAATGCGCCGACCATATTGAAGGACTGTCACAAGCGCCGGGCGATGATCTGCAATCCATTTATGCCAGCCTGAAAATTGCGCAGGAAAGCATCGTGATGGGTTCGGGCCATTTGCTCGGGCTTTCCCTCGACGGGATGGATTATCTCGCGGCCGTTTCCGTGCCGTATCAAAAGGGCCTGTCATTGTTCGCCGGCGGCGTGATGATGGCGCGGTCTGCCCTGGCAGCCAACGACGCCTTGATGAATGGTGAGGATGCCGATTTCATGAATGATAAAATCCTCACGGCGCGTTTTTATGCGGAAAATATCCTGCCGATGATCAGCGCGCATATGGCCGTTGTATTAAACGGTTCGAGAACAATCGTCAGTTCTAGTTTTTAGGTTTGGAAACGGCGGCGCGGTTTTCAGGACGCAGGCAATAGCGCATCGCGCCCTGTTTCATCTTGCGGATATAGCCGATATCGAAGCGAGGGCGTTTTGCAAAATCCTTCGCGGTCTTGTTGCCCACGCAGGTACAAAGTTCTTCATTATCGCTGGCGAGTTCGCGCGCAGTGGCGGTGTATTCAAGGCAATTTTTATAACCTTCTCCCGCAATCGCCGCAGAATTGGCGCAGGTTGCATTGCCGGATTTGGTCAGTCTGTACATGATGTCCTGCTGCGGTGTTGTCGGCCCCAGTTTTTCGCGCTGCTGTAAAAACGCGCCGGCCAGACATTCGCAATCAAAATACAAAGCCTGATAGGCGTTGCCCTTGCAGAGACCGAAAAGATAATCTGCCTCTTCTTCCATTTCTTCCTTGTCTTGAATACCGTCATCCATGGTAAAATAGACGCTGTCCTTGACGATCTCGCTCACGCCCTGCGCAAAGGTAGGCATGGGAAATAAAAGAAGGGCAAGGGTGAGAAGTAGCGGGCGGTTCATGGTTCGATTTTAGCATAAAAAAAGCGGCCTGCCAAAAGGCAGGCCAACTTCTGGATCCCCGCCGTGCTATCGCCTGTCGGCGTGCCGCGGGGATGACAATTTAGGCCGCGGATTTGCCGCGAATTTTGTTCCAGAGACCTTTGAATTCGCCGGAGGAGGCCTTTTTGCCAGCCTGGGCGGTATTCTGGTTCTGGCCCTGCATGCGTTGCATGCGTTCTTCCAGGATTTTCTGTTTGGCGATACGGCCGCGTTCTTCGCGCTGGCGCAGTTCTTCTTTCAGTTCTTCGGCCTGCTTCTGGCTGTACTGGCTGGTGATCAGAATCTGCTGGGATTGTTTTTGCCACAGGTCGCGCTGGCCACGCATGTCTTCGAGTTGTTCGCGTGTCAGTTCCAGTTGGTCTTCAAGGCCGCGAACGCGCATTTTCAGGCGTTCGATTTCAAGAAGATCCGCCGCGCGTTGCAGTTCGGATTGTGATGTTGTTTCCTGTGTCGAGGGAGAGCCGCCGCCATTGGCCGTTCCGCCATTCTGGGGCAGGAGGCCGAACACACGGTCCAGTTCCGATGCATCAATGATACGACGATCATTGGCGTCGATTTCAAAGGACAGTTTGCCACTGTTCATCGCACGCTGGATGGTGGATTTCGAACGACCGGTCAGTTCTGCTGCGCGCTGGGCGCCTACTTTTGCCATGAGAGGACCTCTTGTTTTGGATTTTCCCTATTGCTTACTTATTTTCCATACGCGTATTTAAAAGGCGCGTCAATCTTTGCCATTGGGCGCCTGAAAACAGATGTGCATAAATGAATGGCAACCAACCCTTGGCACGCCATTCGAGGAATGTTTTGTCATCGAGCTGGGCCAGTTTCTGTTCGTCAACAATCCGGAAGCCGGAGAAGTTGATGCGCTTGCCGCCGCCAATACCAATTTCGGCCTGACGTTCCACCAGAAGACCGGCTTCGTTCAGCGCCTTGCCAAAGGCCACAGTCTGTTGAGCCGCAGCATGGTAAGATTTGCAGAATTCGAGCGCGTTTTGCGACAGGGTCGAAGGCTTGCCTTCTTCATCGAAGAATTTTTGTTCGCCGCCTTTTTGGTCGATCACGGAATCATCCATATCAACGCACAGGGACAATTGGTCGCTGCCCGGCATTTCCGAGAAGATGAACGGATAACGGCGGATATAGGCCGGGATATACATGTCTGTTTCCCATTCGTTTTTCTTACCGCTGACGAACAGGTTTTCATTGTCGCGCAGGCCGAGGATGGCGACAGGCGTTGCGTTTGCATCCGGCGAGAAGGCGATTGGGTAGAAATGGCAGATTTGCGGCAGTTCGATCAGGTTGACCGGAACAGCATTTACTTCTTTTGTGAAGCCAAGACCGAAATCTTTTTTGAGGGCGAAATTCGCGTGCAGCTTGGCATCGAGCGGGGCGGGCTTTCTGTAAAAAAGCGGCATGTTCCCGGCTGGGGGTTGGTCTTTGGTGGTGGTCGAGGCTGCGTTCTTGGCCATGGGAATCCCTAAAATAAATGAATGTCTTAATCGCTGGAATTTTATATCAGGGCACCTTAACCAGAAAGCCTATTCGGGAGCAATCCCCATGTATGATTTTTTTGCCATAATTTTCTAAAGAAGGGCCGTTTTCTGTCGTTTTTCCTTTTTTTGCAGCGCAAAATCGGCTAGCGTGCCCCTCATTAACAAATAACACGGAGATTTCACATGCGCATTGGCGTCGTCGGAACAGGATATGTTGGACTTGTCTCAGGAACCTGCTTTGCAGAATTCGGAATTGATGTGATTTGCATCGACAAGGACGCGGGTAAAATCGATCGTCTCAAAAAAGGGATCATTCCGATTTATGAACCCGGCCTTGAAGACCTTGTTGCCAAGCAAGTGAAGGCGGGGCGCCTGTCATTCACCACCGACCTGAAGGAAGCCGTGAAAGACGCAGACGCCGTGTTCATCGCCGTGGGCACGCCATCGCGTAAAGAAGATGGCCATGCCGACCTGACTTACGTTTACGAAGCCGCGCGCGAAATCGTCCGCAATGTCGAAGGCTATACAGTTCTCGTCACCAAATCGACCGTGCCTGTCGGCACGGCGCGTGAGATTGAACGTATCGTCCGTGAAGAGCGCCCGAATGCCGAGATCGATGTTTGTTCCAATCCTGAATTCCTGCGTGAAGGCGCCGCGATCAATGACTTCATGCGTCCTGATCGCGTTGTCATCGGTTCTTCTTCCGAACGCGCAAGCGAAGTGATGCGTGCGCTGTACCGTCCGCTCTATATCAACGAAACACCGATCGTGATTACCGAGCCGGAGACAGCCGAGATCATCAAATATGCGGCGAATGCCTTCCTTGCCATGAAGATCAGCTTTATCAATGAAATCGCCAATTTGTGCGAAGTAACAGGCGGCAATGTTCAGCATGTGGCAAAAGCCATTGGTATGGATGGCCGTATCGGTTCCAAGTTCCTGCATGCCGGCCCCGGTTATGGCGGATCGTGCTTCCCCAAAGACACGCTGGCCCTGACACAGACTGGCCAGAAATACGGCGTGCCTCAGCGCATTATCGAGGCCGTGGTACAGGTGAATGCGGATCGCCAGAAACAAATGGCCGAAAAAGTCATTGCGGCCTGTGGCGGTTCGGTCGCCGGTAAAAAAATCGGCGTTCTTGGCATTGCCTTCAAACCCAATACCGATGACGTGCGCGATGCGCCATCCCTTGTGATCGTTCCGGCGTTGCAGGCAGCGGGGGCGAAAGTTTCCGTGCATGACCCGATTGCACGCGCCCATGCCGAAGGGCAATTGCCCA
>CAZUYV010000117.1:0-6199 GCA_964624435.1 uncultured Micavibrio sp.
AAAAGTCTGACCGCCCCATCGGGCGGGAATGTGGCAGCAATGGGCTCATTTTTTGAAACCTATGCGCCTAGCCCCATCTACTCAGATAACTTGATACTTGTACTTATATATCAAAATGCCGCTTGTTCCTATAATATTATGTGGCGCGGCGCACCATGGTCTGTGGATAACTTCCCAGGCCTTTGACGTTGCAAAGACTTGACGAAGCCCTCGCAAATTCGCATTCTCCCTCCCGTCAGTCATAAAAAAAGAGAGTGTCATGAGCCGTGCTTTTATCTTCCCCGGTCAGGGGTCGCAATTTGTCGGGATGGGCAAGGATCTTGCCGCTGCTTTTTTGGAGGCCCGCGAAGTTTTCGAACAGGTCGATGATGCGTTATCCCAAAAACTTTCAAACATGATGTTTGATGGCGCTGAATCGGATTTGAACCTCACGGAAAATACGCAACCTGCGCTGATGGCGATGTCCATGGCGATTGTAAAAGTTTTGAAGAAACAAGGCGGCATTCGTATTGAAAATGTCGCCTCGTTTATGGCCGGTCATTCGCTGGGTGAATATTCCGCGCTGACGGCTGCGGGTTCGCTCGACCTTTCCGTGACGGCAAAATTGCTGCGCACACGCGGCAAGGCGATGCAAAAGGCTGTGCCAGTTGGCATAGGCGCGATGGCGGCAATTCTTGGCCTCGATCTTGCGGCTGTCGATGATGTAACGAAACAGGCGACCAAAGAAGGCGGCAAACAAATCGTCTGTCAGGTTGCCAATGATAATTCCGATGGTCAGGTTGTTGTGTCCGGGCATGCCGCCGCCGTGCAGGTTGCTGTTGATCTGGCGTCCGCTGCTGGGGCGAAACGCGCAATTCTATTGCCCGTTTCCGCGCCATTCCATTGTTCCCTGATGGCGCCTGCGGCACAGGAAATGGCGTACGCGCTGGCCGATACGGATATCCGCCCGCCGTTTGTTCCTATCGTTTCCAACGTCACGGCAAAGGGTGTTACAGAACCATCTGACATCCGCCGTCTACTCGTCGATCAGATCACCGGCAAAGTACGCTGGAGAGAATCCGTGCAATGGATGAAGGCGCAAGGCGTTGATGAAATGGTAGAACTCGGTGCAGGAAAAGTTCTTGCCGGTCTCGTCAAACGCATTGAAAAAGATATTGCTGTGGACTCCGTTGGTACGCCCGAAGGCATCGAAGCACTCATTACAAAACTGAAAGGCTAATCCATGTTTAATCTCGCAGGAAAAACAGCTTTGGTCACTGGCGCAACAGGCGGTATCGGCGGGGCGATTGCCAAGGCGCTGGCGGATCAAGGCGCTAACGTCTTGATCACGGGCCGCAATGAAGCCAAGTTGAAAGAACTTTCAAATACGTTGGGTGGTAAGGCCCATGCGGTTGTGGCTGACCTGTCCTCCTCGGACGCTATCGACATCCTGATCAAGGATGCAGAAGAAAAATTCGGGCAAGTGGATATTCTTGTCAACAATGCGGGCCTGACACGCGATGGACTTTCCATGCGTATGAAGAATGAAGACTGGCAGCAGGTCATCGATGTCAACATGACTGCGACTTTCAAGCTGGCGCAGGCCGTCCAGCGCGGCATGATGAAACGCCGCTGGGGCCGCATCATCAATATCGCCTCAGTTGTCGGCGTCACGGGTAATCCCGGCCAGTGCAATTATGTGGCATCCAAGGCCGGGATGATCGGCTGGTCCAAGGCGATGGCGGCGGAAATTGCATCGCGCAACATCACCGTCAATTGTGTCGCGCCGGGCTTTATTGCCACTGCAATGACTGAAGTCCTCACCGACGATCAGAAATCCAAAATCAATTCCACCATTCCTGCCGGGAAGATGGGATCATCTGAAGATATCGCCGCGGCTGTGGCCTATCTTGCTTCGGAAGAAGCGGGTTATGTTACAGGTTCCACCATTCATGTGAATGGCGGGATGGCAATGATTTAATGGATGAATTCGACCTTATCATCTTCGATTGCGATGGCACGCTGACCGACAGCGAGAGCATCAACAACCGCGCGCTTTTGGAAGTTCTGCACGAAGCGGGTTTTACCCAGTTCGATTTGCAATACGCTTACAAGAACTGGGTTGGGACAACGGTCTCTAATATTCTTCTTTCTATCCAGATGGAAACAGGTCGCCTGCCGCCAGAAGGCACCGTGCAAAAATACATGACACGCGTGGCGGAACTGCAACTGACGGGCGGACTCGTTCCTATCGAAGGTGCGGCGGAGCTGGTGGCTGCGGCAAAGACGAAATACAAAATCTGTGTGGCATCGAATGGCGAACGCCGCAATGTGATTGAATCCCTGAAGATTACCAACCTGATGGACTATTTCACGGAAGACACCGTCTTTACAAAAATTCAGGTGAAAAATCCCAAGCCGGCGCCGGACCTGTTCCTGTTTGCCGCCGATAAAATGGGTGTGCCGCCGGAACGTTGCCTTGTCATTGAAGATAGCCAGGCCGGGGTTCTGGCCACCCGTGCCGCAGGGATGACATCGTTTGGCTATGCGGGTTCCGCCCATGATCCTGCCAAACATTACCAGCATCTGGCTTCAACCGGTTCTCATGAGGTTTTTCACGAGCTTATCCACATTCAGAAACGCTTAGGCCTTTGAATATGCTGGAAATTTGATATTCACCCTGCTATGCAACACAAAAGGGTTTGCAAAGCCTGTGTGGATTGGTAAAGTCCCCAACGATTTTAAACTTAACTACTAAACTGAGAGATAGGCAAAGCGATGAGCGATATTGCAGAACGCGTAAAGAAAATTGTTGTCGAGCACCTAGGTGTTGACGCTGGCAAAGTGACAGAAGGCGCGAGCTTCATCGATGACCTGGGCGCAGATTCCCTGGACACGGTCGAACTGGTTATGGCGTTCGAAGAAGAATTCAAAGTCGAAATTCCTGATGATGCTGCTGAAAAAATTCAGACAGTCGGCGACGCTGTAAACTTCATCACGGCAAATTCTGGCGAGTAATTTCCCGGACACTAGTTTTTCATGACGGCGGCCATAACTATTGATATAGTTTAGCCGCCGTTATCTTTTTGACTTAAAAGGAATTTGAACATGAGACGTGTTGTTGTCACAGGCATGGGAATGGTATCGCCGCTCGGTGTGGGCGTTGCGCGCAACTGGGCTTCCATCACTTCTGCCAAAAGCGGTATTCGCAAGATTGAAGAATGGGATGCTTCGCAAATGGCGTCGCAGGTTGCCGGCATGGTTCCCAAAACCACGGATGAAAATCCAACCGATGGCGCTTTCAATGTCGATATGTTTGTCGAGAAAAAAGAACAGAAGAAAATCGATCAATTCATTTGTTTTGCGATGGCTGCGGCACAAGAGGCCGTTGCGGATTCCGGTTGGAAACCCGAAAGCGAAGAAGATCAATACCGCACAGGTGTGATGATCGGTTCTGGCATCGGTGGCCTTGGCACGATGTATGAATCTGCCATTACATTGCATGAAAAGGGTCCTCGCCGTTTGTCGCCGTTCTCCATCCCGGCTATGTTGATCAATTTGGCGTCCGGCCACGTATCGATCAAATACGGTTTTAAAGGCCCGAACCATTCCGCCGTGACCGCTTGCGCCACAGGTACACATGCGATTGGCGATTCCGCGCGCATCATTGCGCTGGGTGATGCCGATGTGATGGTGGCTGGCGGGGCAGAGGCCGCGGTAACTCCGCTCGGTGTTGCTGGCTTTGCCGCTGCCCGTGCGCTCTCTACCTCCTACAACGACAATCCATCGGCGGCATCCCGCCCATTTGATGAAGGCCGCGATGGTTTCGTTATCGGTGAAGGCGCGGGTATTGTGGTTCTCGAAGAATACGAACACGCCAAAAAACGCGGCGCAAAAATTTATGCTGAAGTGATCGGCTATGGGATGTCGGGCGATGCCTATCACATCACGGCGCCTGCCGAAAACGGCGATGGCGGTTTCCGCGCGATGAAGGCGGCCCTTTCGAATGCCAAGATCAATCCGGAAGATGTCGATTATATCAATGCCCACGGCACATCCACGCCTGTTGGCGATGGCATTGAATGCACGGCCGTCAAACGCCTGTTTGGCAATACGCTGGACAAGATTTCCATGTCCTCGACCAAATCCGCCATCGGCCATCTTTTGGGCGCTGCGGGTGCGGTGGAGGCAATCTATTCGATCAAGGCTATTGAAACAGGTGTTTTGCCACCGACGCTGAACCTTGAAAATATCTCGGAACCCTGCCAGGGAATCGATCTGGTGCCCAAGGTTGCTAAGAACAAGAAGGTCACGATTGCTCTTTCGAACTCCTTCGGTTTTGGCGGCACCAATGCGTCGGTTATCATGAAGGCGGTTTAACCGCACATAAGACAAGGGCCGCTCACGGGCGGCCCCTGCATTTCAAATCGCTGGATCAATATCCGGCGATTTTTTATTCCGTGGCTTCTGCGCTCACGCCGCTACGGCGTCCGCCACCACGGGATGCCTGACCACCTTTGCGACCGGCCTCGGCGGCGCGTTTGCGGTCATTGGCAAAATTCCCGGCATTTTTGTGGGAAGGATTGCTTTGTTCAGTATTTTGATCGTTGTTCATAACGTTCTCCATGGTTCGTTGAGCTATTTTACGCTGCCGTCAAAGCGGTCAGTCGTGCTTAACCAATCCGAACAAGCGGCAATGGGTTCCCGCTTATTTTTTAAAATATTTAACTTTTTGGCCTTGACCCAAATTCTCTTTTTTATCCAAACAATTAGGGGGCTTAACGATTTTTTCCTAGGCGAAGTTTGGCGTACAAAGTATAACGTCTTATCCATAAAGAAGAGGGTGTAACGGACATGAGCGCACAACCAGTATCGATTACCAACAAGGACAAGTCCCTGATCATGGAATTCTATCCGGAAGTGGGGGGTAGTTTCGGCAGCCTGAAACTCACCCGCGATGGTAAGACAGTCGATATCCTGCGCCCCTATGATCCTGCAGTAAACCTGCATGAATTTAACATGGCGAGCTTTCCCATGGTGCCGATGTGCGGCCGTACTGACTATGGTCAGTTTGAATTCAACACAGCCTCCTATCATGTTGGTCCCAATTCAGAAGGCGAACCGCATCCGAACCATGGCAATGGCCGCTCCCAACCATGGGAAGTGACCAAGCATGAGGGCAACAGCATTACCATGGAACTGGTGTCCAAGGCAGATGCCGAAATGCCACATGATTATACAGCATCACAGACCATTACAGTCGGAGACAAAAATGTCGTGATTGACATGAATGTGAAGAATGATGGTAAGGACGCAAGACCGTTTGGAATAGGGCATCATCTCTATTTCGCACGCACCCCGAAGACGAAGTACGGGTTTGAAGCGGATTACATGTGGCAATCGGTGAACGCAATTCCGAGTGAGAAAGTGGATCTGCCATCTGAATTCAATTTCAGCACGCCTAAAACTCTGGACCCGGCAGAACAGAAAAAAGCCTATGGCAATAGCGGTACGGCCTACATGGACCACACCTTTGGCGGGTACAAAGGCGAGACAACGATCAGCCAGCCAGAACATGGCGTTACGACGACCTATAAAATCGACCAGCATAATTTTACATCCTTCATTCCGTCCGATGCTGATTTTATCTGTTGCTGGGGCGGTAATATGCCCGATGGGTTCAACCGTTTGGCCAAGGGCGAGAAGGATACGGGTGTGGTTGTCCTGCAACCCGGCCAGTCTATGTCGGTCAAGATGACATTGGAGATTTCCTGATCCCATGCTAAAAATATTGCCATGAAAAAATTCATGGCAATTTTGGCTGGTCTTTTCCTTTTGGGTCTTATTTCTGCCGGGGTGCTGTTTTATTACGGCAGCCAGCAGATCAACTCTTCAGGCCCTCTTGCCGAAACAAAAATCATCCTTATTGAACGCGGTACCGGCATTGCCGGGATCGCACAACGACTCGAAAGCGAGCAGGTCATTTCTTCCTCGCTCCTCTTCAAAATCACCGCTGGACTGCAGAAATCGCAAGGGAGCCTGAAGGCCGGGGAATATGAGTTTACGGCAGGTCAGTCCATTCAGGACGTTATCCAGATGTTGAGAGAAGGGCGTGTCGTTGATCGAAAGATTACATTTCCAGAGGGGCTAACGTCCTACCAAATCGTTGAGGCCCTAAACAATATTGGCGATATGATTAGCCCGGTACGTATAACCGATA
>CAZUYV010000118.1:0-6082 GCA_964624435.1 uncultured Micavibrio sp.
GGATTATTGCCGTTTGGTGTTTCATAAGAAATTTCTGAATCTTTACAGCCACCCAGTTTTAATCTCTTTACCGCCATGTTTACATCGTTGTTGTATCCTTGAGTCTGGGTAGCATTGGCCTTGGCTTCTTCCGCTTTCAGCCAACCCGTGCTGGTCCGGCTGCCTTGCATAAAGGCATAGGCGAGGGCGGCGAATAGGCCGACCGCGATGAAAATCATGATGATGGCGCTGCCGCGCTGGGGATTCGTGTCCATAGGGTGATTCTATCATAACCTGTCATTCTGAGCGAAGCGAAGAATCTCAAGGGATCCTTCGGGCATTGCCCTCAGGATGACAGGGGGGTAGTTTCGGGCGATTTTTAGGAGTAGACTGGGCCATTATGTGGGGAAAACATAAAAAATTGCAGGACTGGGTCGGCGCGGGTCTGATCACCGAAACGCAGGCCGTGACCATTCAGGCATTCGAAGATGGCCGCAAAAAAGGCAAGTTCGGCCGCGGTCTCGTCGGCTTGTCCGTCTTTGCTATCCTCGTTGGCATCCTTTCTATTATCGCCGCCAACTGGCATGAAATTTCCGGCTTCACCAAAATCTCGGTTCACGTCCTTTTGAATATTGCCGTTGCGGTTGGGGCTTATCGCGCAATGCAGTCGGGCAAAAATATTTGGCGCGAAGGTTTCACGCTCGCTTTCTTTGGTCTCACTTTAACGCTGATCGTTTTGATTGGTCAGGTGTTCCAGTTGAAAGGTGAAACGCATGAGGCGTTGACGCTCTGGCTGCTCGCAACGTTGCCTTTCATGCTGATCTTCTCCAATGGCTGGATCACGGCCTTGCCATGGACGGCCGCGTTCCTGACGACAGTGGGTTTTGTTGCGCCGGAATATATTGAAAACTTACCGACAGTCTGGACCCATGTGTTTTACAATGGTCTGGTCATTCTTTTGCCGCTCGCTTTGTTCGGCGATGGTTCTCTCGCCATCATGAAACGCCTGAAACCGGCCTGGGCGGAAGTGTTCCTGAAGACGGGCGCGGCCTTGCTGGTTATTGTCACCAGCCTCTCAACCCTCACATTAATTGGCGGCTTCCGTTATTACGATTCCTCAATAATGGATGTGCTGTATCAGGGCAGGCTGATGATGCTCATGCCCTTTGCGGCGGGGTTTGCCGGTATCCTGTTCCATGCCATGACCCATGCCTATTACAAGGACGATCCGCGCGCCCGCGCCGGGGCCTTGTTCGCCATAGTTTCGCTTGTTGTTTCGTCATTGCCATTTGTTTTGATGGGATGGGAAAGTCCTGTTATGTCCGCCTTGATTTTTATCGCCTACTGGGCCTTCATTGGCTGGATTGCGCAAGGGCTCGGCTATTTGCGGATCGTTTCTCTGGCCATCTTCATCATTGCGATCCGCATCTTCGCTATTTACTGCGAAGTGTTTGGCACATTGATGGATACAGGTGTTGGCCTGATCGTTGGCGGTATTGTCATGCTGGGCCTGCTTTACGGGGCGCGTAAGATGAATGCACGGCTGACCCGCAAGGTGGAGGTGCAGGTATGAACAAACTAACCACCGCTGCCATCCTGTCTGTTATTCTTGCTATTGGCTTACCGCTCTCGCTCGCATGGAAATCGCAACTCGCCCTGAAAACCGCTCCGATCATCAAGGTGAAGGTCGAGGCCTATGATCCGCGTGATCTTCTCTACGGGCATTACTTGACCTATCGCCATGTCTGGAACTGGAAAGACGGGACGCCACAAGCGAAGGGTGATACGACCCATGTCATCTATGACAAGGATAGCTGCCTGTGCGTCGACGCAGGCGATGTCGATCCGCAAGTCCAGTTGCTGCCATCCTGCCCGGCGCCGGGTGAAACACCTGCCTGTGCTCACATCATTCGCGGGATTTATCAGGGCAGCGGCCAATTCGATCCCGGCATCAATCGTTATTATGTCGGTGAAACAGTCGCTCTGCCGTTGGAGGGGATGCTGCGTTCGACACTGCCAAGCTGGTCGCCGGAAGGAAATGAAATTCCGGGCAAACCTTTGCCGCCAGAACAAACATTCCGCATCGGTCTTGGTTTGTTACCCAATGGAAAATCTGTCGTGGAGAAACTCTATATCGGGGATCAACCGCTGGATGAATATCTGGCGGATCATTACGACGAATTGGTCAAGCCGCCGGAAGAGCCTGTCACTACACCTTAATCTCAAACACAGCGTCGATTTCAACGGCCACGCCGAGCGGTAGGCTTGGTGCGCCCACGGCAAATCTTGCATGCTTGCCGGACTCACCCAGTGCCGCAACAACAAGATCCGACGCCCCGTTGATCACGGCGGGCATCTGGTCGAAATCCGCGGTGCAATTCACGAACCCGCCGAGCTTGACGCAGCGAACCACGCGTGACCAGTCGCCGCTCACGGCTACTTTCAATTGGGAAAGGATGTTGAGGGCGCAGGCCTCTGCCGCCTTTCCCCCCTCATCGATTGTCATAGTTTCACCAAGGCGGCCCAGATGCATTTTTTCCCCGTTCAGGAAGGGAATTTGGCCGGAAATAAACACAAGGTTGCCGCTAATGACATAAGGAACATAGTTGGCGGCGGGAGCGGCGGCCTTGGGCAAGGCAAGACCCAGATTTTGAAGGCGATTTTCAATATCGGCCATGTTCCGACCATCCTTTTCGTGTTATAAAACTTGATCTTAGGGTCTTTTTAGGCCATTTCTGAAGGCGCGAAAAGGAAAAAGGCTGAATATTCCATGGGACTTCTTTCATCGATCACTTCTCTGCTGGGTGCTTTGTCACCCGCGCACATTACCTTTGTGACGCTGACCAGCGGGGCAAAGAATGTCGGCACGGATTCCCTCGGTAACAAATATTACACCGCGAAACCGCGCAAAGGCTATAAGCGCGATCGCCGCTGGGTCATTTACCAAGGCGCGCCTGAGGCTTCTTCGGTTCCGCCTGAATGGCATGGCTGGTTGCATCACCAGACCGATGCCCTGCCTGAAGTCGGGGATGAATCCTTCCGCCGTTCGTGGCAGAAACCGCACACGCCGAACATGACTGGTACGAACCTTGCTTATCGTCCACCCGGCCACATCCTTAAAGGCGGCCAGCGGGACAAGGCGACGGGCGATTACGAAGCTTGGACGCCATCCGAATAATTTTAACGTGGGGACTTATAATGAAACGCAATCATATTGAAACGGTCTTGGGCGCGGTTGTGCTCGTTGTTGCCGTTATATTTTTTGGCTTCAGCTATTCCGCTGCCAGCGTCGGCAATGTATCGGGCTATGAACTGACGGCCGACTTTTCCGGAATCGGTGGGCTTGGTGTTGGCGACTCCGTTCAGATCAGCGGCGTGAAAATAGGATCGATCGCCAAGATTGACCTGAAACCCGAAGATTATCAGGCGCGTGTGACCATGGCGATTGATGATCATATCAAACTGCCGGATGACACATCGGCACTGATCAGCAGCGAGAGCCTGCTCGGCGGTAAATACATGGAACTGCAACCGGGATCGTCTGAAGACATGCTAAAACCCGGCGGCCATATCGATTATACGCAGGCGCCGCAGAACCTTGAACAATTGCTCGGCAAGTTTATCTTCAGTATGGATTCAGGTAAAAAAGGCGGCGATGAAGCAGCGTCTGATGAAGGTGCGGCTGTTGCACCGGAAGCCCCGGCTTTTTCGGCTCCGGCTGAATTGAAAGTCGATGGCGCCGTATCGGAAGAACCCGCCGCCGAAACGCCATAATTCCTTTCTAAAAGGAAGCCCGATTAAGTTTGAACAGGATGATCCGGTTGCGCCTTTTTCTATCCATTGTAATCCTTGGACTTACAGTCTTCTCGATGCCGGCACACGCGGTATTGGAAGATTATCCTTCCATCAAATTACAGGGTCTTGATAAATCTGTCGGCCGTACGATTACGTTTGAGGCAAAGGTCGGTTCGACCATTCAGTATGGTCCCCTCTACATCAAGATCCACGCCTGCCGCAAAGCGCCGCCGATTGAAACACCGGAGAGCGCGGCCTTCCTGCAAATCTGGGAAGTGCCACCGGGATCAGATAAATCCGAATGGGTTTTTTCGGGCTGGATGTTTGCCTCCTCTCCCGCGCTCTCGGCGATGGATCATCCTGTCTATGATGTCTGGGTTCTGGATTGCACAGGCCGCGAAGAACCGAACGAAGAAGCCGCCGCCGCCGAAAGCTCGGAAGAGGCGGACCAGACTACCCTACCAGCTGGTGATGGAGTGCAGACGGAACAGCAGGAAATTCCAACTGATTCTGAGGCAGAGCCGGAACCCGCAACTGAAACACCAGTGACAACGGATCCGGCACCGACTGCACAACAAGAACAGCCTGCCACCACAATTGATGAGTCCGAAATTCCGATGGATGGAGAAGCTGAACAGGATACAACGACGGCCCCAGCGGCCGTTGCCCCTGTGGTTGATCCAAACGCGCCCTACAATCCTTCAACTTACCCGGCCGCGCCAGCGCCAACCCCGCAATATCCCAATCCCGAGGATGCGCCTTATAATCCACCGCAGCCGCAGCAAGCGCCAGCAGTGCCACAGGGAGAGGGCATCTATTCCCCGAGCCAAGGCCGGGTTGTCCCCGCTTATTAACCTTAAGCAACCTTTTCGCCACTATGTCGTTTGTAAATCATTATCCAAGAGAGGTTAATGATGACTGTGCAATCAGGTGTTCCCGTCAGTGAATTTAATATGTGGCGTGCGGTTTTCGCATTTTCACTGGTAGACAAGGTCCTAACGGTGGAGGAACAAAGCCTTCTGAGTGGCTATCTTTCCTCCATTCCCTTTTCAACCGAACAAAGAAATATCCTGCTCGATGATTTCAAAACACCACAGGATGTTGAGAAACTCTATAACAAGATCACAGAGCCTGCAGATCGGGCGCGGTTTTGTGAATTGGCACGGACGCTGGTCTGGTCAAAGGGCGATATGGACCTGCAGGAAAAGATTATATTACGGCGCGTTTCCTGTCTGGGCACCAAAGAAGGTAAGAAAATCCTAATGGAAAGCCGTAGTTCTGAATGGGTCATTGGCTGGACGGATCGGTATGAACAGGCAGGTTTACTTGGTATGATGCAGCATCCTAATCTTTACCAAGTGACGATTTAACCAGAAATTCTGCGGATATGCTTAGTCAAAATGGTCATTTTGATAGAATGGGCAGTCCCCGCATTGACGTTTCTGTCCCCAATGTAACAAGATTAGGTATGGGGATTTTTACTTCAAAGTTTGAGTTTTTTGCGGGCCTCCTTCAGGGAAGGCCACATATGTCTCAAGAGCTGACGCAGCAGGTCGCGAACAGCCTTACTTCATACATTATTAACGATCCGGAAAAGGGCAAAGAAACGCTGGCTGCGTTTTTACTCGAACTGACGAGTTTGCGCGAAGAAAATAAGACATTAAAAGAACATTGTGAAACCGATATTCTGACGGGCGTGAAAAGTCGCCGGGCTTTTGAAAAATTACTGGACGAATTCGATGAATCTGCGCGCCATCCGGATAGACGTCCCACAGGCCGTCATTTTATGGCCGTTATTGATTTGGATTTGTTTAAAGAAGTGAATGACACATATGGTCACGCCGCAGGCGATGAGGCCCTGAAACATGTGGCCAATATTCTAAGAAGCAAAGTCCGCCTGTCGGATATTATCTGCCGTACGGGTGGCGACGAATTTGTCCTGATTTTAAAAGATGCAACGGCCGAGGGTGCAGCCCACAAAATCCGTGATATTCAAAATGCCTTTGATAAAATGAGTTTTGAATATGAAGGGGAAAAGCTTTATATCGGTGCGACCATAGCCCATGGCGAAATCGATCCTGATCCGACCCGTTTGACCCGCCAGATCCTGAATGAAATAGATCATAAAATGTACAGGGTGAAATCGGAAAGACGCGGCGCACAACCTAATCTTTCGGTGGTATACGCCCCTGAAGGTAGTTTTGCAGACAAGCCTGCAAATCTGGTTCTGTGAGATCGCGTGGCTTCTTGTTCATTTCCGTCTTGATCAGTTCTTCATATTGCTCCTGCGGCATTTCATAGGCGCCGA
>CAZUYV010000119.1:0-6066 GCA_964624435.1 uncultured Micavibrio sp.
AAATAAGCTCCGGCCGCGCCGCCGCCCAAAAGGACTACCGCTATCAATGCAATGATCGCCAGTTTCATAGCTGGATGTGAACCCCGTTTATTACCCAGCTATAATGTTACACTGCAATATATTAATAAAAAGGAAAAAATGCCGCTTATTTCGGCTGAATCAAGCCCTGATAACCTTGCGCGCGGAATCGAGGACGCCGTTGACCAAAGACGGTTCACCGCCAGTAAAAAAGGCTTTGGCGACGTCGACATAAGATGAGATTATGATAGGAAAATCAGTATCTTGATGGGCTAACAGCTCATAAACGCCACAGAGCATGACGGCCATCAATAACGGTTCATCGGGATAGGTTTGACCCTCTTTTTGAGGGCGATTGGCATTAACAATTGCGGTCAGGTCTTCCCGGCGCTCGGCAACGCCCAGAACCAGATTCGTAAACAATTTCTGGTCCGGATCGACCATGGTTTCGCCGTCAATCGATTGCCCGGTGCGATGGGAAAGATACTCGGAAACCACAAAGGCCGGTTCCTTATTGTTCACAGCCATCTGGTAGACGGCCTGAACCGCCATAAGGCGCGCGGATTTGCGCATGGCGATTGCAGAAGGCTTCTGGTTTTGGGCGGGTTCGGTCATGCCCCGTAAAAACCATGGTTTACCCTGCCAGATCAAGGAAATTATTGATGTGCCAGACGGGGACAGAATATTTGATAGTTAAAGCCGTTATCCAATATCAAATACAGCAGGCCGATATCTTCTTATAGAATCATAAAAATCCTGTTCGCGCTGTTGTCTCCCTACAGCTGCTTGTTCCCAAGCTTCTTTTGATTCAATCAAGGAAGGAAGAAGACGATGATACGTCTCCTCGTCAACCAGACCCACGGATACCATTGCTTCAAACGTTTCTTGTGCAGGGGTCCGGTATGTCGCAGTCCTTATCCATTGGCCTCTGAAGCCACCACCATCTTCATCATCACCATAATAAAGAGGAAAGCCCCCTTCTGGCGCTTCATCACTTACGTAATTTTTATAAACGTCTTTTATCCATGGCCGGCTAGAATAAGCTCTCGCTTTATATTCTTTTTTATTCCAGAAAAAACATTCATCAAAGGGATTTTTGAGCACGTCTTTGGCCTCAAAAAGTGCCCAAGACGACTTTGACCGTGCAATAGCCTTCATCGTGTAATTTTCGCCAGGCGCAAAATCGAGTGTAAGGCTAATCGGCGCATCAAGCCTGATAATAGACCCTTCCAAGTTTTTAATTCTAAAAATCTCAGGTTCAATTTTAAAAATTTCTGCTTCCACTTTCTGGCTCCTAAAAAGAATTTTATTATTCATAATTAAGGATTGTGTATTTGTCAATAAAAAGCCCCGCCATAATGGCGGGGCTTCTAAACCTTAATATATTAGAATTTATGCAGCTTTCTTTTGGGTCTTCAGCGCGCGCATATTGTCGAGCGTCTTGAGACAGGCATTGGCGGCTTCGCGGCCCTTCACCTTGAAATGCTCGAAAAAGAATTTCTGGTGTTCTTCATGCTCGTGGAAATTCTGCGGTGTCAGGATGACGGACAAAACCGGCACTTCGGTATCGAGTGATACACGCATGATGCCGTCAATCACGGCAGTCGTCACAAACTCATGACGGTAAATCCCGCCATTGACGATCAGGCCCGTGCAGACAATCGCATCATACTTGCCAGACTTGGCGAGCAGTTGCGCCTGCAACGGAATTTCGAGACTGCCCGGAACTTCATAGACATCGATGTTGGAAAGGCCGGCTTCTTTCATATCTTCGATAAAGGTTTGTTTGCCTTGATCGGTGATTTCTTTGTGCCATCCGGCTTGGATGAACGCGACGCGTTCGCTTGAGTAGTTAGTCATGGAATGTTCTTCCTTGGTTTTGGTTTTAACAAAATCAGGGAAAACATGAACGACGACGAACCGCATGTGATGCGGCCCCTCTTCTTTCACGTTCTCTTTCATCCGGACTATACCGTCGGCCCCGGAATCACACCGGATCATGCGATTGAAGAAACCGCTCGCGGGCTATACCGCCGGTGGGGAATTGCGCCCCGCCCTGAGAACTAAAGCGACTATAAGATTGGGAATGGGAAAAGTCTAGGGTTTCGGCTTAAAAGTAGGGAGTTTGCGCCTTACCTCTACAACAAAAGCGCGGCGTGGCTGCTCTTTTTGAACCGGTTCAACGCTTGAATCCTTAAAGACATCTTCAACACGAATCCTTTCGCGTCCATCCGGAAGCCTGGCAAAAACCCTTGTGGTATTTGCCTGTCTGCTGAGATCGGAAAAATCCTGCCCCGCAATGGTACGCTGAAGAACAATTTTGGTTTGAGATTCCTTGTCCATTTTATAACTTACCTATTATACGCGTTGGTGAGATCAGACTATCGATGCCTTTTTCCGTCAGCAAGGCTTCCAAAGCCGGATGCAGTTGTTCCAGATATTCGTGAACACTGTCGCGGATCGTATCGACCATCACCTGCGTGGAGCGTTCAATTTCGATGTTCACGCGGTTCCCGGCGACTTTTTCTTCGAAAGATGTCACGCGGCGCGTTTCGGGGATCAGCCACACTTCAAACCAATTTTCGGCTTTGTTGGCGTCAGACACGGTAAGGCTCGTCCCGTTCACGGCGATATAGCCCTTGGCAAAAATATAGCGCATGAAATCGGACGGTACGTTGAACCGGATCACCTTGTTGCCTTCGAACACGGACACGCTTTCGATGGTGGCGGCAAAATCGACATGACCCGATAACGGATGCCCGCCAATCTCCGCCCCGTCTTTTGCCGCGCGTTCAATGTTCACGTGTTGGCCCACGGCGTAATCGCCCAGTGTCGTGACATTCAGGCTTTGCAGCATCACATCGAATGACAGGCGGGTCGGTGAGATAATTTCGGTGACGGTCAGGCAAACCCCATCGATGGACACGCTCGCGCCAATCGCTACGCCATCACAAAATCCTTGGGGAAATTCCAGTTCGAATGTGCGAAGCGCGTCATGATCGCGGATGGAATCAATCACCGCCATACCTTGGACAATGCCGGTGAACATTACTCGTTTACCTTGCGCTTTTTCTCGGTCTGCAGATTTTTGATTTCTTCCACGAAGGCGTTGAAATCATCCAGTTCGCGGAAATCCTGATAGACGGACGCATAACGGATATAGCCGACGATATCGAGTTCGATGAGCGCCGACATAACACTCTGGCCGATTTCGTTGGCCGGGATTTCGAGCTCGCCGCCGCTTTCAAGCTGGCGGACAATTCCGTTGGCGGCCTTTTCAATCTGATCGATGGTAACGGGGCGCTTACGCAATGCCACCTGCATGGACCGGATGATTTTCTCGCGGTCGAACGGCTGGCGGCGATCCCCGGATTTCAGGACGACGAGATCACGCAACTGAATCCGCTCAAACGTCGTAAACCGCCCGCCACAAGATGGGCAGTTGCGGCGGCGGCGAATAGAAGACGCGTCCTCACTTGGGCGGCTATCCTTCACCTGTGTTTCTTCATGTCCACAAAACGGGCAGCGCATATTTATCTCATGTCATATTAAAATGTTGATCGTGATCAACAACGGTAACTTCATAATCTGTTTCGCCATCAATCAGGCCTTCGCCCATCACAACGGCAGGCACGCCTTCACTGGCTTTGCGCATGATTTCGTTGAGCTTTGCCTGACCTTCCGGGCTGGTTAGCTTCTGGCTTTGGGCAGAAGCCTCCATGAGGTCTGTATGCAACCTTCCCAATTCTGCATCTGACAGCTTGGAAAAGTTTTTACGGGCACCTTTCGGGTCAACCCACCCTGCGGGCATTACATCGACCAGATCGCTGATTTTTTGACCGCGTTCCACTTCCGCTGTCATTCCATCCAACATTAAACTTTCATTGTCCAGCGCATGAACCATTTGTGACGCAGCATGGAAATCAGACCATACCTGCCAGTTCACATTGCGCAGGCAATAACCAATCATCTTCCCTCTGACCGGAAATTCATCCCGAATTGTGTCATCACCATTAAAAACAGTATTACTCATTATGAACTCCTAAACTTAAGCTGCCGTTGAATCTGTGTAGATCGGGAAACGGTCGCACAACGCTTTCACTTTCGCGCGAACGGCTTTTTCGACGGCTGCATTGCCTTCTGCGCCGTTGGCTTTGAGGCCATCGAGCGTCTCAAGAATCAGCTTGCCGATCTCTTTCCACTCTGCCGGGCCAAAACCGCGTGTCGTACCAGCTGGTGTGCCCAGACGAATACCCGATGTCACCATCGGTTTTTCCGGGTCATTCGGCACGGCATTCTTGTTACAAGTGATTCCGGCATGTTCCAGCGCGAGGTCGGCAGCTTTGCCTGTGAGGCCTTTCGGACGCAGATCCACCAGCATCATGTGGCAATCAGTACCGCCGGAAACAATATCAAGCCCGCCCGCTTTCAATGTGTCTGCCAGAACGCGCGCGTTATCGACAACGGCTTTCGCGTAAACTTTGAAATCAGGCTTCAACGCTTCACCAAACGCAACGGCCTTGGCGGCAATGACATGCTCCAGCGGTCCGCCTTGCAGGCCGGGGAACACAGCCGAGTTGATTTTCTTGGCGAGGTCTTCGTCATTGGTCATGATCGCGCCGCCACGTGGTCCGCGCAATGTCTTGTGCGTCGTTGTCGTCACAACATGCGCATGCGGGAACGCGTTGGGGTATGAGCCGCCAACGATCAGGCCGGCATAGTGCGCCACGTCTGCGAACAGAACAGCACCAACCTTATCAGCAATCTCGCGGAAACGTTTGAAGTCGATAACGCGGGCATAAGCCGATGCACCGGCGATAATCATTTTCGGTTTGTGTTCAACGGCCATTTTTTCAACCTGGTCGTAATCGATCACGCCTTGGTCGTTAATGCCGTAGGTCACAGGGTGGAACCATTTGCCGGAGAAGTTCACGGGGCATCCGTGGGTCAAGTGACCGCCATGCCCGAGGTCCATGCCAAGGAATGTATCGCCGGGCTGAAGTACAGCCATGAACACGCCCATGTTGGCATTCGCGCCGGAATGCGGCTGAACGTTGGCGAATTTGCAGCCGAACAATTTGCACAGGCGGTCGATGGCGATCTGCTCTGTCACATCGACATGTTCGCACCCTTGGTAATAACGCTTGCCGGGATACCCTTCGGCGTATTTGTTGGTAAGGACGGAGCCCTGCGCCTGAAGCACTGCTTTGGATACGATGTTTTCCGAAGCGATCAGTTCGATCTGGTCTTGCTGACGACCCAACTCTGCATTCATGCCCGCGTAAACTTCGGGGTCAACATCTTTCACGTTCGCTGTAAAATATCCGTTGTCGCTCATATATTTCTCCGCTGTGTTGCTCATGTCGTTCACCCTTTCAATGTTTAACGGTTTCAGTTTCCGAGTTTTTCAACCCGGCGCGTATGGCGTTCCCCGCCTTCAAAGTCTGTTTCCAAAAATGCTTTCACAATATCCAGCGCGACTTCCGTACCGGTCAGGCGTTCGCCAAGGCAGAGCACATTCGCGTTGTTGTGGGCGCGGGTCAGTCGCGCCATCGTGGAATCGGTGCAGATCGCGGCGCGGATTTCCTTGTGGCGGTTACAGGCAATCGAAATCCCGATTCCGGTCCCGCATATTGCAACGCCGTAAGTTACGTCACCGGCCATGACCGCTTTGGCGACTTTGTCGCCGTAATCCGGATAATCTACGGAATCGGCCGCATTGGTGCCTAGATCCACCCACTCCACGGCCAGCGCCTTGAAATTTTTCTTGAGGTATTCTTTAAGCGGGAAACCCGCATGATCCGAGGCAATCGCCAGCTTTATTGTCATGCCTTTGTATAAAGGATCGGCCCTTACGCAATCAAGCCTTTCTTGCGCATTACGAACTCCAATCTTTTCAGGGCGTTTTGCTTTAAAATCGGCTCTGGCGTTGCGATTGGGCCCGAAATCGACACCTCGGTCAGGGTGGCCACATCCATGGCGGTAATCTTCATATACATGCCAATTGGCTGTAATTCAAAGATGACTTGGCGGTTTTTTAGAGGTTCT
>CAZUYV010000120.1:0-6047 GCA_964624435.1 uncultured Micavibrio sp.
CGCTGGAGCAAGCACGATACGAGGCACTTGGCGCACAGAACATGGCCGGTGTTGGTAAAAATCTCGGCGCCGTCCTTGATGAAAAATTCAAACGGCTGGGCTATACCGATTTAACTGAGCGCGGCGACAGCAACATGGCCGATGCGCTCCACGCGCTCGCGCGGTTTCAACTGACAGGCGAAAAGATCCCCAAAAGTGCGAAAGCTCTGGTCGATGTATGGCAGCCATGGATTGAGGAAAAGCTCGGCACCGATGGTTTTGCCAAACTAAAGCCCCTGCTGGATAACCAGAAAGATTATGCCCGCGCCAGCCGCGATATCTTGAGCGCGCTGGATATCGCCCCCGGTGATTCCGATGGTGCCGACGACACATCGGATAACGCGCCGCAGGACGAAGACGCAGAAAACAACGACGAAAAACCTGAACAAAAAGAAGAACAGCAGGATGATTCCCTGTCCGGTGATGAGGCGCAAGACAAGTCGGAGGATTCCGATATCGCCGAAACAGCCGATGAAACCGACATGGATGAGTATGCCGAAGAAGACTCCATGATGGAAACAGATGGCGATTCCCCATCGGAAATGTCCAATCGCCTGCCCGGTTTCGATGAAGGCAAGGATGGCGAGCGTTACACCATTTACACCACGCAGTTTGATGAAATTGTGAATGCAGAAGATTTATCAGACCCCGGTGAACTCACCCGCCTGCGCAATCTTCTCGACCAACAAATGGGGCATTTGAACGGTGTGGTCGGCAAACTGGCCAACCGCCTGCAACGAAAACTGATGGCGAAACAGCAACGGTCATGGTTATTCGATCAGGAAGAAGGCTATATCGACGCCGCAAAACTCTCGCGCATGGTCGCCAACCCGACCATTCACCTGACATTTAAACGGGAAAAGCAGACAGAATTCCGTGATACGGTTGTCACGCTTCTAATCGATAATTCCGGCTCCATGCGTGGCCGCCCCATTGCCATCGCCGCGATGTGCACCGATATTCTCGCCCGCACGCTGGAACGCTGCGGCGTCAAGGTTGAAATCCTTGGCTTCACCACCCGTGCGTGGAAGGGCGGCAAAGCCCGCGATCTCTGGATCGAACATGGCCGTCCCAATCATCCGGGCCGCCTGAATGATCTGCGTCATATCGTTTACAAGAACGCCGATGCGCCGCTCCGCCGTGCCCGCAAGAACCTCGGCCTGATGCTCAAAGAGGGCGTGCTGAAAGAAAATATCGATGGCGAGGCCTTGGTGTGGGCACACAATCGCCTTGCCCGCCGCCCGGAACAACGCAAAATCCTGATGGTGATTTCGGATGGCGCACCGGTGGATGATTCAACGCTGTCCGTCAACGTCGCCAATATTCTGGAACGCGATCTGCGCAATGTGATCACCTGGATCGAAGGCATCAAGCAGGTGGAATTAACTGCGATTGGGATTGGCCATGACGTTACGCGCTATTATTCGCGCGCCCTCACCATCACAGATGCCGATGAATTGGCAACCGCCCTCGTAGACCGCATTGAAGGCTTGTTCGAGCTTAATCGAAGAAGGGCCTGATCAACGGCTCCAGTGAATGCGCACCGTAGGCCGTCAGGTGACCCGGATTAAAATAAAGACTTCTTCCATCCCGGCCTAACGGGCATTTTTCAGTGTCACAGAGATAGGGCTTTGGATCAATATATGTCACATCTGCATCACCGCTGAGCGAGCGGAATGTATCAATCCCATCCTTACGATTGCTGAGATAGTTTTCTATCGGTGTAAAAGCCTTTCCTGACGTCACTCCAAAACGGCTCTCGAGCGCGAGTTGGCGCGGCGGATCAATCGGTGCCGGAGTCGGTGGTGGATTAATCACGACATAAACCTTTACCCCCTCTTCTTGAAGCTTGTCGATCATTCGCTGTAGTGCCGCCATGGTGATGTTGTTAAAACGATCCTTATCGGCATTATACCACGCGTCATTGTCAGGGAATGTTATCTGTTCAGGGCGCAACCAGTTGCCCCAACTCCCAATAAGATAAAGCGTTTTGATCTTTTCGCGAATGATAAGGTCAAAAATGGCCTTGTTCGATTTCGTACAATCAAATCCATTGAAGGAGCGCGGTGCCTTCGCTTCGAGAATCGGAACGCAGCCATGCCCTGTCACGACATAACCATTACGCCCCTCTTTTTGAGAAAGACTGTAAAAGGCGGGCGCAATGGCATCGCCAATGCTGTCCCCCCACATAATGAAAGTAGGTTTTCCGGCTGATGGATTGGTCTGGCAGACCTTGCTTTGTTCAATGGCGGAAAGGTTCGGCTGATCACATTCTTCACGGTGCGGATTTTCATCCTGCTTTCCGCTGGCGTAAGCAATGACAGCATCATCAAACCGCTGCGGCAGGCCTTTGCCAATGATAATCACCGCACCCAAACCAGCCATGATGAGGAGGCCAACAAGGGAAAAAAGGGAAATATTTTTGCGCGTCGGGAATATCTGTTTTTTACGGATCGGCTGTTCGACATAACGCCATGTCAGGATAGAAAGCACAAATGCCGCAGCAATACAGGCCAGCGCAATTCCTGCATTGAATTCATATATTGGGATATAGCGGGCATAGACGAGGATCGGCCAATGCCAAAGATAGAGCGAATAGGAAATCAACCCCACCGCCACCATCGGCTTAATGGCCAATGCTTTGCCGGTCGCTGTCATCCCCGCGCCATTGCCCCAGATAATCAAGGCCGTGCCAATGACGGGCAACAACCCTACATAACCCGGGAACGCTATGGATGTGCGGTAAAACAACAGGGCCGCAGCGATCATGATCAACCCAAGCGCGGAAAGAATCTCGCGCAATGATGCCTTCAATGCCGTTGGGGATTGCGACACGGCGACAATCGCCCCTGCCAGCAATTCCCAGCCCCGGAACGGCAGGCTGTAAAACGCTATGCGGTCTGAAATCCCAACGACAATAACACACAGAACAAATGAAATGACGGCGGCGGGCAGCAACAGATAAAAAAACTTCTTGCTGACGAACCGCGCGAACAGCGCCATGCCAATCGGGAAAAACAGGTAGAATTGTTCCTCAACCGCCAGTGACCATGTATGGAGCAGCGCCTTAAACTGGTCACTGTCGGCAAAATACCCGCCCTGCATCATGAAAAGGATGTTGGAACCGAACGCGGCTTGCGACGCCATTTCTTTTGCCAGTTGAACATAATCGAATGGCAGGAAAATAAACCATCCGGCAATCAATGTTGCCGCGACCACGGCAAACAAGGGCGGCAAAATCCTGCGTGCCCGCCGTTCCCAGAACCCCACCATGGAAAATGTCCTATCCTTGATATCGGCGACGATGAAGGATGTGATCAGGTATCCGGAAATAACGAAGAAGATATCAACGCCCATGAATCCGCCGGGCAGGAATTTGAACCCGGCATGGTAGATCAGCACCGCCAGCACGGCGATGGCGCGTAATCCGTCAATATCTGGCCTGTATTTTACGTGTGACATGAAGGTGTTTTAACTGGTTTCCCCGCTTTTGTCATCTTACCTTCTTGCTTTTATTGGCTTTTTTTCGTATCACGGAAGGTATGAGCAACGACCGAAAAATATACAAACCCAAAGCGATTAGCGGATTCCCTGAATGGCTGCCTGAAGAGCGGCTGGTAGAGCAGAAATGGTTCGATCATATCCGCAAGGTTTTTGAATCCTACGGTTTCTGCAACATCGAAACGCCGAGCGTGGAAGAACTCGATGTCATGACCGCCAAGGGCGAAGTCGATAAAGAAATCTACGTCATTGAACGTCTGCACAAGGATGATGACGATAAGAAAGAGGCGCGCCTCGCCCTCCATTTCGACCAGACCGTGCCAATGGCCCGCTATGTGGCGATGAATTTTAACAATCTCGTCTTCCCGTTCAAACGCTATCAGATGCAGCGTGTCTGGCGCGGCGAACGGCCACAGGTCGGCCGCTTCCGCGAATTCTACCAGTGCGATATCGATATTATCAATGTTGACAACCTGCCGATCAGCTTCGACGCCGAAGTCGCGAGCGTGATGTATGAAGTGCTCGAAGGGCTGAATATCGGAAGAGTTCAGTTGCGGATTAGCAATAGAAAAATCTTATTCGGCCTTCTTGAAGGAACAGGGATTAATACAACTGATGCAATCCGCGTAATCGACAAACGCGAAAAAATGAAACATGAAGAATTTTCTGATCAACTCATGAAAATCTGTGAATTTTCTACTCTTCGGTCGGGCATTGAACAATATAATATTCTCATGGATTTTATTCATGCAGGAGATTCATACAAGGATAAATCACTAGATGTACAAATTGGCCTCTTAGAATCCAATCTTGCCAAAAACATATCAAAGATTTTTAATGAAGGAATCGAAGAATTAGTTTTTGTTCTAAAACAACTAAGACATTTACCAGAAGGCGCGGTTGTTGCCGACCTCTCCATCGTTCGCGGTTTGGATTACTACACCGGTATTGTCTATGAAACTCAGTTGCTGGACGTTCCCGAATTCACGGGCTCCGTCTGTTCCGGCGGTCGTTACGATGATCTGGCCGGAAGCTATATCAACAAGCATCTGCCGGGCGTGGGTATCTCCCTCGGGTTTTCCCGCCTCTTCGATGTAATCCGCACCAAGCGGCCCGAGCTGCTGAAGATTGGCCCCAAATCACCCGCCGATGTCATGATGACCGTACCGGAAAATGAAACCGACCGCCCACTGGCTTATGAGGCCGCACGGACATTGCGCAAAAACGGTGTGAAGGTTGAAATGTATCACGCGCCAAAGAAGATTGGCGATCAGTTGAAATATGCCAGCAAGAAGAATCTTCCCTTCGTCTGGTTTGTCCGCGATGGCAAACATGAGGTCAAGGATATGGTGGGCCAGACCCAATCCGAGGCCGACCCAAAAACATGGAGTGCTACATGATGAATCTTTTGCCCCTTCTCCTCGCCCTGATGATGGTGATCGCACCATCTTACGCCGCCGAGGAAAAGAAGGCCGAAGAAACTCCTGTTGCAGTGGAGAAACCTGCGGAAGAAGCAAAAACAGAAGAACCTGTAGCAGTACCGGCCGAGAACCCCGGCCGTTATTCACCCGACCATTGCGATTTCGAAATCACCTTCCCGGAAAAACCGTACCTCGCGCAGAAATGCCTGCCCGATGGCAAGACCTGTTACAATCTATATTCCTACACAATGGTGTATGATCTGCGCACCACGGTCGATGTCTCCGTCACCTGTAACAAATCAACGCCCGCTGACTTCAAACGCTATAACGAGGCCGTGATGAAGGCGGCGCTACAGGGCATGATTTCAGAACGCCGACTGGATACGCATGACATTGAATACCGCGATGGCAAGGACGTCCGCTCCGCCTCCCTCTCCGGCACTGGCATCACGGGTACGCAGCAAAAAATTTACACGGCCCAAATCTGGGTTGGGCAAAAATCGGTCTTTACTGTACAGGCCGAACTGATCGGCGCCGAGCATGATCAGGCCGATGCCGTGTTCAGCGAAATCCTGAAAAGCGTGAAGGTGAAAGACGTGAAGAAAGAAGCGCCCAAAGCTGAGCCGAAGAAAGAAGACTAGGCCGCGAGCGCCCTGATTTTTTCCACCATCGCGTAAAATCCGTTGCGGCGATTGGGTGATAAATGTTCTGCCAATCCCATCTTGCCAAATTCCGTATCGATATCGACATCCGCAATCTCAGATGCGGCTTTGCCCTCATAGGCACTCAACACGATATAGACGAGGCCCTTGGTGATATTGCCATCGCTGTCGGCCTTGAAATGGAAAACACCAGAATCATCCTTTTGTGCAAAGAGCCAGACTTTCGATACGCACCCTTTCACTTCGGTACTTTCGGTCTTTAATTCATCTTCCATGGACGGCAGTTTTCCGCCCAGATCAATCAGATACTGATACCGCCCTTCCCAATCGTCGAAGAGCGAAAAATTCTCGGTCAATTCTTTGAGCGTATGCAGCATCTTCTTAAATTATGGAATTCACGGTTGTTTAAACAATTCAGTGCTTT
>CAZUYV010000121.1:0-6024 GCA_964624435.1 uncultured Micavibrio sp.
CACGTTGGAGCCAAGGTAATAGCCGCGGAGCGTCAACTCCCCCACCGTCATCTCGTCATGGCCAATGTTATAAAGAATCATGGCCTGAACGTTGTTGATGTCCTGAATCCCTTTACGGTCCAGCTCCACCTTCACCACGTCGAGGAAGTAACGGTGCAGGCGTTCGATTAACTGAATTGCTTCAAAATACGGTGTGGACACGGGATTTCTCCAATTATGACAATAAGATGGGCGATGTTGCCCAATCCATAGAATACGCGACAAATATTAACCAATTCTTGCAAAGGCGGCAATCATTCCTTCTTTGCCCGGAATTCTTGACACATTAGGAATAATATCCTATATTTGCGCATGACAAGACCCGCCCCGATTAATGTCGCCCCACTTTTTCAAAACCCTTCAAACGAACTATTAAATAGTCGTCCTACATTTTTTAAAACGAGGACAAACGAACTAATGGATGTCCTTGAAAAACAACAAAACTGTAAATTGTCCTGTGAAGGCTATCATCACAAAATGGCGAAACGAACTAGACAAAAGTTAATGAGCAGTCCCTTCTCATCTTTACATTTTGCTCCAGAAAGCCTAATCAAAAACCACGAATTAAGAGGCATGCCATGAGCGAATCCGACCTGATCAAAAACCTGAAATCGACCCTCGAAAACAAGACCGAGACGATCAGCCCGCACACCGACCAGTTAAAGGTCAAAAGCCTGTCCTCCGATGTCTTCCCGCATGTCCGTATGCGCCGCCTGCGCCGCACCCCGGCGATCCGTGACCTTGTGCGCGAAAACGCTGTTACATCGAATGATCTGATCGTCCCGCTGTTCGTTGAAGAAAATATCGATGAACGCCTGCCGCTTTCTACTATGCCGGGCGTCTTCCGCGAAACTGAAAATTCACTCGCCGCGACTGTTAAAGATATTGCGGCCTCTGGCGTAAAATCCGTGATGCTGTTTGGCGTATCGCACAACAAGGATCATAATGGTTCAGACTCTATGGACCCGAATGGCCTTCTGGCCCGCATGATCGACCGCGCAAAACAGGCCGCGCCGGAATTGATGGTGATTGCCGATGTCTGTTTCTGCGAATACACCGACCATGGTCATTGCGGCCCGCTCTGCGCCGACGGCGATGTTGACAATGACCGTACGCTGGAAAATATCGGCATGCAGGCCGTTATTGCCGCCGAAGCCGGCGCCGATATGATCGCGCCATCCGGAATGATGGATGGGCAGGTCTCCGTGATCCGTCATTGCCTCGACGTTACCGGATTCTCTCACATCCCTGTCATGGCCTATGCGGCGAAATTCGCCTCCTGCTTCTATGGCCCTTTCCGCGATGCGGTTGATTGCAAGATTGGCAAAACTGGTCAGGCGGTCCGTTCCGACCGAAAATCGTACCAGATGGATCCCGCCAATGTGCGCGAAGCTCTGCGCGATGCTTTGCTCGATGAACGTGAAGGCGCGGACATCCTGATGGTCAAACCCGGCATAGCCTATCTCGATATTCTTGCCAAAATGCGCCAGCAATCCGAACTTCCAATGGCCGTGTATCAGGTCTCTGGTGAGTACGCGATGCTTCGTTTTGCCGGTCAGGCTGGCGCCCTGAACTATCAGGATGCCATGATGGAATCGCTTCTGGCCTTTAAACGTGCAGGCGCGGATATGATCCTGACCTATGCCGGCGCGGACGTGGCGCGACTCATCAACGAAGGCAAACCTTTCTCCGCCTGACCCCTCCCCAACTTATTGCACCTGCGTCTATTGCAAGGGCTTGATCCGCCATCAAAAACAGGTGACAATGGCAAACAGTAACCGTCTGTTTACCACTTCCCTGTATTCTTATTCTCTAATCCTTTCGCGTCTTCTGGGGATCCACGTTTCATGAAATTTGCGGGACTCGCACTTGTTCTAGTTTGTACGTTCGGCGGCCTTATGGTTGCTGCGGGCGTTGAAAAGGGTATCAACCTTATTACCCACGCCATTCTGCCCGCCATGCCGGGCGAAATCATCATTATCTTTGGCTGCGCCGTCTGCGCTTTCATCATTTCCAATTCATCCGATGCCATCAAACACACAATGTCTTACTTCAAGGCATTGAAAAAAGGCGATGCCTACAGCAAGGACGATTACGTTGAATTGCTGAGCATGCTTTACACGCTGTTTAAACTGGCGCGGACAAAAGGCTGGCTCGCTCTCGAACAACATATCGAAAACCCGCATGACAGCGAATTGTTCAAACAGTTCCCTTCCTTCCACCACAATCATCACGCCATCGTTTTCTTCTGCGATTACTTGCGCATCATCTCGCTCGGGAATGAAAACCCCCTGACCATCGAAGCGCTGATGGATGAAGAAATTGAAACACTGGCCCAGCATGAATCTCATCCGGGCCACGCCCTGCAAACCATGGCCGATGGTATTCCCGCCCTTGGTATCGTGGCCGCCGTTCTCGGCGTTATCAAAACAATGTCCTCAATTTCCGAACCGCCGGAAATCCTCGGTAAAATGATCGGCGGCGCGCTCGTGGGAACATTCCTTGGTGTGTGGCTCGGTTACACCATGATTGGCCCGATTGCCGGCGCGATGACCGCTTACGCCCAGACCGAAGTCATGTATTACCGCGTTATCAAAGTTGGCGTCATCGCCTTCCTGAATGGTTGCGCCCCGCAAGTTGCCGTTGAATTCTCCCGCAAACTTCTGCCCCATAACGTTCAGCCTAGCTTCCAGGAGCTTGAAGAAAAACTGAACGCCCTGCCTAGCCCATCGGCATAAGGAGATAATCCATGGCCGAAAAAAAAGGTGGCAAGCAAGACGAACTAGCGCCGATCATCGTCAAGAAGATCAAAAAAGGCGGTGGTGGCCATCATGGCGGCGCATGGAAAGTTGCCTATGCCGACTTCGTGACCGCGATGATGGCGTTCTTTCTTTTGCTGTGGCTGCTTAACGTTACGACCAAGGAACAAAAGGCAGGGCTTGCTGATTACTTCGATCCCGTTCCCAAGATCACAACATCCGAAAGTGGCGCTGGCGGGATGCTGGGCGGACTGTCCATTTCCAAAGAAGGCGCGATGGTCACCAATGTCCAGCCTGTCGTTCAGCCTGAAACACAATCTGACCCTGCCTTGCGTGCAGGCGAGACCGTATCTGAAGAAAAATTTAAAGAAGAACAGCGTCGCCGCGAAGAAGAAAGCTTTAAGAAAGCCGAAGGCGCCATCAAGGCTGCCATGAGCGAGAGTGCGGAATTAAAAGAACTGCAAAAAAATCTGATGACTGATATGACTCCCGAAGGTTTGCGGATTCAAATCGTCGATCAGGATGGCAACCCTATGTTCCCGTCAGGCAGCGCCAAGATGTATGAGAAGACGGAAAAATTGATGGCCAAGGTCGCCGAGATTATTCGCAAGATGCCCAATGAAATTTCCGTCCGCGGTCACACAGATGGTGTTGCCTATTCCAAAGCAGGTGGCTACGGCAACTGGGAACTTTCCGCCGATCGTGCAAACTCAACACGCCAGGTCTTGCTGGCAAACGGCTTTCCCGAAAAGCGGATCAACAACGTGGTGGGGAAAGCGGATCGAGACCATCTTGTCGCCGATAAACCAAATGATGCCAAGAACCGCCGGATCAGCATTATCCTTCTACGCGGCGATATCGTGACCCAAGTGGGCGCAAACCGCAGCACCGATGCCGTGAAGAAAATGGAGCAGGAACGCCTGAACCCGCAATATCAACGCAGTCAGGGCGCAGTCAGCTTCCCGTAAGCCAACTGTTTGATTTAAGCGAATTTGTTGCTCTTTGGGAAACCGTTTGGCGGCAATTTACCCGCATCCGCGCGCGTACCTAGCCATTCCTTGAGATTGCCAACCGTCGTTTCGCCTGTGCCGTATTTGAATGATAGGCCCTGCTTCCAATTGAAGGTCTTGAGATCGGACAAGCCGCCATCTTTGTATTTCTGCAGGATAACGCCCTTGCCACGCGACATCTCTGGAATTTCTTCCAATTTAAAGGACAGGAATTTACGGTTCTTGCCGACGATCGCGACATGGTCGTGATTGCCTTCGACAAAACGGAATAATTTCGCCTCGGCTTTACCATCAACATTGAGGACTTGCTTGCCCTTTTTGGTCTGAGCAAGAACATCAGCCATCTTCACGAGGAAGCCACGGCCGTCATCTGACGCCACGAGCAGGCGCGCATCCGGATTATAAACCGCCATTTCGACAATATCGGAATCGTTCGGCAGATCGACCATCAGACGTACTGGCTCACCAAATCCGCGTCCCGGCGGAAGCTTGTCACCGCCGATTGTGTAAAACACACCATTGGTGCCAAACAACACGATTTTGTCATTCGTCATGGCTTCGAACACGAAACCTTCTTTGTCGCCGTCTTTATATTTTAATTCTTTGCGCTCGACGCCATGGCCCTTCATTGCACGAATCCAGCCCTTGGCGGATAGAATGATCGTGATCGGTTCTTTCTCGATCATCGCCTCTTCAAGATTTTCGATGGCAAGTGGTGTCGCAACCTTGCCAACCAGCGTGCGGCGCTTGCCAATTGCTGTGGTTTTACCGAACAGTTCCTGAATATTGCCGATCTGTTTCTTGATTTGGGTCCATTGACGGGCTTCGGACTTGATCAGTTTTTCCAGCTCATCTTTTTCTTTCGAAAGCTTGTCATGTTCGCGCTTGATTTCGATTTCTTCGAGCTTGGCCAGAGAACGCAGGCGGATATTCAAAACAGCTTCGGCTTGAATATCGGTTAGCTTGAATTTCTTGATCAGGGCGGGTTTGGGCTCATCCGAATTGCGGATGATCTTGATGACCTCATCAATATTCAGATAGACGATGAGATAGCCTTCGAGCACTTCCAAACGATGGAGGACTTTAGCCAGACGATGGTTGGAACGACGAATCAGAACTTCGCGCTGATGATCCAGCCAACATTTCAAAACTTCCTTGAGGCCCATCACGCGTGGAACGAGACCTTTGTCGAGGACGTTCATGTTCAGGCTGAAGCGAATTTCGAGATCGGAATTGCGGAACAGCATTTCCATCAGCAGCTCGGCCTCGACATTGCGCGATTTCGGCACAATGACAAGACGAACATCCTCGGCACTTTCGTCGCGAACGTCATCGAGCAGCGGGATTTTTTTATTATTGATTAGGTCGGCGATGCGCTCAACCAGTTTTGATTTCTGTACCTGATAAGGAATCTCGGTAATGACGATCTGATAACCGCCCTTGTCCAGCTCTTCACGCTCCCAGCGCGCACGAAGGCGATAACTGCCCTTCCCGGTGCGGTAGGATTCGATAATCGATTCTTTTGACTCAACGAGGACGCCGCCAGTCGGGAAATCTGGCCCCGGCACAAATCGCGCCAGTTGCTTGTCATCGATATCGCCATCCAGCATCGCCAGCATGGCATCGCAAAGTTCAGCAACGTTGTAAGGTGGAATATTGGTCGCCATACCGACGGCGATACCGCTCGATCCATTGGCCAGCAAGTTTGGAAAGCCGCCTGGAAGAACAATGGGTTCGTTTTCGGAACCATCATAGGTGGGGCGGAAATCAACAGCGTCTTCATCGATACCTTCAAGGAGAAGTTGCGCGACCGCCGTCATCCGCGCTTCGGTGTAACGCATAGCGGCGGCGTTATCGCCATCAATGTTCCCGAAATTCCCTTGGCCATCGACCAGCGGATAGCGAACCGAGAAATCCTGCGCGAGGCGAACCAACGCATCGTAAACCGATGTATCGCCATGCGGGTGGTATTTACCGATGACATCCCCGACCACACGCGCCGATTTTTTCGGCGGGGTCGTCGGGTTCAATTGCAACTGGTACATCGCGTAAAGCAAGCGGCGGTGAACCGGTTTCATCCCATCGCGCACATCGGGCAGCGAACGAGACATAATCGTGGAAAGGGCATAGGACAGGTAACGTTCAGAGAGAATCTGGTTGATTCCCTGATCGATGACTTTCGGCTCTATCGCGGTTTTCGTGGGTTTTTTGGCCAT
>CAZUYV010000122.1:0-5911 GCA_964624435.1 uncultured Micavibrio sp.
TCAGGCTGCTGGCAAGCTGTGCCGTAACCGGATTGCTGTTTACCGCCGACATAAATTGTCTGGCTGTATTCGCGGCAGTAAGCACCCGAAGAAGTACGACCATCGCGGACAGGAGTCACAGTGCCGTAGTTACCTGAATCCGGGTTGTTCCAGCGGATCGTTTCACCGATTGGGGCAGAATAAGCACGGTTATTCGCAGATTGGGCATAGGCAACGTCAGCCTTATCCAAGGATGCGCCAATTTCAGAACCAACCAGTGCGCCGAGCAGAACGCCAGCCCCTGTCGCCCAGAGACGACCAGAACCGCCACCAATTTGGGAACCAGCAAGACCGCCGAGCAGCGCGCCGCCGCCAGTACCAAGCAATTGTTTATTGCCCATACCTGCAGTGGTGTTTTCGCAGGCCGCCAATGCCGCCGTAGAAACCATGGCCAATGTCAAAATTATCTTTTTCATGATTGTGTTAATCCTTCTCCTATAAAAAATCTTTTTCAGTGCGACTCTAACCAATGGGCCTTACGTTAAGTTCCAATTTCGTCTAAAACAAGACAATCTTTGGCACAAAGTAGACATAAATGATGACATATCAACCTGATACTATTACGGACGATCCTTACAAAACCTTCGCTGGCTGGCTAGACCTTGCCAAAGCCTCGGAAATCAACGATCCCAACGCGATGAACCTCGCCACGGCAGACAAGTCGGGGCGTCCATCCAACCGCATGGTCCTTCTCAATGGTCTAGATAACCGCGGATTTGTGTTTTACACGAATGCCGAGAGCCGTAAAGGAACACAACTGACCGAAAATCCCTTTGCCGCGCTGTGCTTCCACTGGAAGACATTGCGCAAACAAGTGCGCATCGAAGGCCGGGTTGAAATCGTTTCGGATGAAGAGGCCGATACCTATTACAATTCCCGCCCACGGCAAAGCCGGATCGGCGCATGGGCGTCCCAGCAATCACGCCCCCTGCCCGACTATCAGGATTTAAAAGATGCGGTGGCGAGATACGAAAAACAATTCGAAGGCCGGGAAAATATTCCGCGCCCCGAATATTGGAAGGGCTTCCGCGTCATCGCCGACAGATTTGAATTCTGGGTCGATGGTGAATTCCGCCTGCACCGTAGATATATTTATACCCCCATTGAAAATGGCTGGTCCATCCATATGATTAATCCGTAAGAAGGATAACCATGACACAAGAAAACCTGACCTTTGGCACTGATGTTTCTCGCCTTTTGGATATTGTCGCGAACGCGCTTTATACCAACCGTGATGTTTATCTGCGGGAATTGATCTCCAACGCCGCCGATGCCTGCGACAAGCTGCGCTATGAAGCCATCCAAAAGCCCGATCTACTCGGCACGGACGCCACATTCAAAATCAAAGTCCGGCGAGATAATAACCTGAATGCCCTGATCCTTCAGGACAACGGCATAGGGATGAACAAGCAGGATTTGATCGATAATCTCGGTACCATCGCGCGGTCCGGTACGGCGGCAATGGTTGAGGCTGTGAAACAACAGGGCTCGTCTGGTGACCTTAATCTCATCGGCCAGTTCGGCGTTGGATTCTATGCCAGCTTTATGGTCGCCAGCAAAGTCGAAGTGATTTCGCAAAAGGCCGGCGATATGCAGGCATGGCATTGGGAATCCGATGGCCGTTCCGGCTATTCCATTCGTGAAGCGGCGACTGATGAGGCCGCAATGAATGGATCAGGCCGCGGCACAACGATCATCCTGCATATGAAGGATGATGCCTACGACTACCTGCTAGAAGACAAAATTAAGCAAATCATCCTCGCTTACTCCGACCATGTCGGCGTTCCTATCTATGTGAGCGATGAGGAAAACCCGATCAATGCCGCCAGCGCCTTGTGGATGCGATCCAAGAACGACATCACCAAAGAACAATATACCGAATTCTATCACCATATCGGTCATGTGTTTGATGAACCGATGATGACCAGCCATTGGCGCGCCGAAGGCAAGATCGAATATACAGCTCTTCTGTTTGTACCCACAATGCGCCCATGGGATTTGTATGATCCGGGCCGCAAACATGCCGTGCGCCTCTATGTGAAGCGCGTGTTCATTACATCCGAAGTGTCCGCCCTCATCTATCCATGGATGCGGTTTATCCGCGGTGTGATCGATTCCGAAGATCTACCGCTCAACATTTCCCGTGAGATGCTCCAGAACAACCCCGTCGTGGCCAAAATCCGCAGCGGCGTGACAAAACGCATCCTGGGCGATCTTTACACCCTCTCGCAGAATGATAATGCGATGTATGAGGCGTTCTGGTACCAGTTCGGCGCGGTTCTAAAAGAAGGCCTCTATGATGCCGCAGAACATCGTGACGATATTTTAAAAATCGCGCGGTTCTTTACAACCGATAAAAACCGCACGCTCGCCAGCCTCGATGACTATGTGGGGCGCATGAAAGACGGGCAGGACGAAATCTATTACATTACCGGTGAAAAACTGGAATCGATGGAACGCTCTCCGCAACTTGAAGGCTTCAAGGCCCGCGGCCTCGAAGTCCTGTTCTTCAACGATACGATCGATAGTTTCTGGTTGCAGAATGTCAGCGAGTTCAAGGGCAAGAAATTTGTGTCCATCACAAAAGGCGCGGTTGACCTCGGCAAATTCGAAGCCAAGAAACCCGATGGCGAGAAGCAGGAAGAACCTGCCAAGGCCGAAGACTTTACCGCCCTGCTCGCCGTTCTTTCAGAAGAACTCAAAAAAGATATCAAGCAGGTGCGCATATCAAACCGCTTGACGGAATCGCCTGTGTGCCTTGTCGCCGATGAAAAAGGCGTTGATATGCATATGGAACGCGTGCTGAAAATTCAGCAGCAATACGACCCTATGGACAATAAACGCATTCTTGAAATCAATGATGGTCACCCCCTGATCAGAAAACTGGCGGGCATGGCATCGGCCAATAAAGATGCACAGGATGTCAAAGACGCCGCGCGCCTGTTGTTCGATCAAGCCTGCATCATTCAGGGCGAACCGGTGAATGATCCATCGTCCTTCGTGCGCAGAATGGCGGATTTCATGGCAAAGGGCTTGGCGGCTTAAAACAGCCCCTGATGATGCCTGCGGGACATTTCGGCGATTTCTTCTTCGGAGAATTCGAAATTCTGACCGAGCTCTTCAATCATCACTTCGCGTAAGATCTCTTTGAGGTCTTCGCCGATTTCGCACCACATATCAAGAATGGGGCGGCGGTAAAGAATAAGCACGTCATCATCGTTGGCAACCTTGCGCTGAACGCCGCGCGAAATCTCCTTGCCACTGCGATAGAGCGCCAGAAGTTCATATGGATCATCGAGTTCCATCTCAGACTCGGTCGCCTCATCAGCCACCTCTTCGCATTGAAGGGCGAGTGTTTCGCAATGTTCGAGGATTTCTTCGGGCAATGATTCAAGAATCTCCCGGCCGATCTCGAGGATATCCTCAGCGCTCGGCGCGGCCGAAAAACTCATATTGATCCGATTTTGATTCATGGTTCTATAACCCTAATCGCGACACCCATTGATACTGTTCTTTTGATTCCTTTCAAAATACGCCCGTTTTTGGCTTTTGCCAACAACCTATACGGAAACTGCCCCCAGACGATTAGAGGTTGTATGCAAGTCTAAAAAGTGAGATTTTATAAGGAATTATTAGAAGATTTTTATTCCCAATGCCTTATAAATTTCAAAATGTAAAAATATTGATTGTTGAGGATATGCGGCCAATGCTGTCCCTGACCGTTTCAATTTTGAATATTTTTGGGTTCAGGACAGTTCATGGTGCCGACAATGTCGAAGATGCCTATCAATTGTTCCAAGATTTCAATCACGATTTGATTATTACCGACTGGTTGATGGAACCACTGGATGGGCTCGATCTGATCAAACGTGTGCGCAACGATGAATCCTCCCCCAACAAATTCGTGCCTATTATTCTTATGACCGGCTATAGCGACCAAAGGCGTGTTGAAAATGCCCGCGATAAAGGCGTGACAGAATTCCTAATGAAACCCTATACCGCCAAGGATCTTTACGCCCGCATTGTGCAGATCATCGAGAAGCCACGTCAGTTTGTCGATACAGGCGAATTTTTTGGGCCGGATCGCCGGCGACGTAAAAATTCCGGTCTCAAGGGGCCGGAAAAACGCGGGGCGATGGATAAGAATGAAGCGCCGTGGCCGGAAGATACCAACATCGATCTAATCCTGCGTGATCTCGTCGAAGAAGCAAAGAAATTGTAAGGCATAGTTCCGATGGCCCGAAAACCTGTTTTCATCACCCCGCCCAACCGGCTGAAAGAAAAAGTCGGAAGCGGTGGCATTCTTCCGCACCTCCTGCAAAAAGGGCAAAACTACCTAGACAACAACGTCATCGATTTTACCCCCTTTGCCTGGGACTACCTCTCCAGCCTCAAGACTTATATCGGGGCAATCAAGCCGGAACAAAGCCCCCAAACCACCCTCACGGAGATCACGCGCACTGTCATGCAACTCAAGGCCAATGGCAGCATGTTTCATTACCAGCTGATTTCCATGATCTCGGATGTCCTGCTCCGCTTCCTGGAAAACGTGAAAAAGGTGGATTCTGATTTTCTTGATATTATAAAGGTTTACATGAAAATCCTCACAATCGTCATTGAGAAAAAATTGACCGGAAGCGGCGGCAATGAGGGTTATTTATTGACCGAGGAACTGCATCAGGCCTGTGAGCGGTACAACAAAAAATACGGCATTTCCTAATAGTCCATTAACCCCGTTTATGATAGAATCAAGGGATGGATAGCAGTATTTTACCAGCCGCTCTTGGCATGCAAATGGCCATCGTTCAACAAAACGCCGCCCTCGCGATGATCAAATCATCTGCGGATGCGCAGAAGGCTGTTGTTAACATGATTGCCAATGTGTCGGAACAAATCTCCGCTTCCGGCCGCGGCCAGAACGTCAACATATCCGTTTAATCCAACGAACGTAAACTTTCCTAACAGGCTTCGGCTTGTGGGAAATTTGTGAGCGCATCTTCGATATCCGCAACGAAGGGATATGAATCCTGCGCCCCTGTGTTCATGCAACTCAATCCCGCTGCAACGTTCGCTCGGCGCAAGGCCGGCCCAATCGCAAGTTTGCCATGAATGGCCGCCGCCAGTGTGCCGCAAAAACAATCACCCGCGCCGGTGCTATCGACGATCTCTTCCAGCTTCAGGGCTGGAACCCGCCACGACCCGTTTTTCTGTGTTACGGCCAATGCGCCTTGCGCCCCCAGCGTGATAATACAATCGAGTTTTCCTTGAACAGACAAAGCTTTTGCCACAACCATCAGATCATGACTGGCACCAATGCCCAGCGCCTCTGCCATCATCCGCGCTTCGGGTTCATTCACCACAAGATAATCAATCAGGTCTAATGCCTTTTGCGTAATTTGAAACGCCGGGGCGAGATTGAGGATTGTTGTTACACCGAGATTTTTGGCACGCTCCAGCAAGGCAAAGTTTTCATTCAGCGGGATTTCCATTTGCAACAGCAAAACATTGCCCGGTTTGAGAATTTCATCAGGAACTTGTTCGCCACTAACATCGCTATTAGCGCCAGACGCCACGATGATCTGGTTTTCCCCCTGCTTATCACGCAAGACAAAGGCCATACCTGTTGGAAGGATATCGGATGTCGCCACGCCGGATGTCATCACTTCATTTCTACGAAGATTGTTGAGAATGCGTGTTGCCATGCCGTCATCGCCGACCTTGCCGACCAGCGCTGTTTTTACCCCGGCGCGTGCCGCCGCCAATGCCTGGTTCGCGCCCTTGCCACCCGGCCCCATTTCATAGTCTGGTGACAGGATCGTTTCGCCCGCCTTGGGAAAGGCAGCGACTTCCATATTCACATCCATATTGATGG
>CAZUYV010000123.1:0-5845 GCA_964624435.1 uncultured Micavibrio sp.
ATAACATTCATGGAAACACAAAAAATTTTCCGCTTCAAGATTAATTTTCAAAAAAAATCAGTCGATGAGCGACAATCGAAGCCCAAGCGCAATGATAGCGGGCAGCGCCTGCACGAAAAATATCCGGCGGTTTACAGTGATGGCACCCCATATACCGGCAATAATCACGCAGATAAGGCCATAGAATGCAAAGGCCCATCCCGCCTCATTCTGTACAAAAAACCCTATAAGCAGCGCGACGACGAGGAAAAGATTATAAAGCCCCTGATTGGATGCCATCGCGGCTGACTGCTGCGCATATTCCGGCGTGATTCGAAAAACCCTTGGTGCCATCTTCTTCCACAGCGCCATTTCCAGCACGACAAAATAGACATGAAGGGCGATGACGATCAAATAGGCGATATTGGCAATGATCAAAAGCATAATGGGCCTCCGTTGCGGGAAGCCCATTTTAACCTTTTTCGCCGTTTTCGGCTAGCCGCCTACAATCAGGCGTTTTCGAACCACAATTCGCAGGAATAATTCCAGCAGAGCTCTTCACCCTTTTTGATGTCGCGGAGGGCGGAAACGGTCATGTAATATTCTTCCATGTCGTTTTCGAGCGCGATATTCGGGGTGTCGGAATGGTTGTACATCATGACATAGCCGAGCGGCATGCAGTGTTCTTCCCCTTCTGTTTCCGGATCCCAGTCTAGCAGATAGCCATCTGGCGCTTCGCCGCTCTCAACAACGTTTTCCTTGGAAACAACAATGACAGGGGCGGTTTCAAGAACTTCGCCCTTTTTGAAATCACGCAGGGCAAACACGCCCCGGCCCTTGTCTTCACTGATAATCCGCCAGCCGATTTTGGCGCCGGACATGGTTTCCCCATTGTTGGCGGCGGTATTTTCCTGCCATTCCATCATTTTCTGGGCGGCCGTCATTTTGGGGGCCGTAACTGATTTCTTTTGGACTGCCGATTTCATTCATTTCTCCCTGTATTACCGTTCGCGTTTAGATACACAAACAAACCAAAAAACGCCACAAAAATTCCATTTCCTGTGCTAGTAATCACGATAGATTTTAACCAAGGAAATATTGTACCCATGTCCTTAAAACTGCCCAAAGTCATCGGCCATCGCGGCGCCAAGGCCTACGCGCCCGAAAATACCATCGAAAGCATCGCAACCGCCGCCAGCCTCGGTGTGGAATGGGTGGAACTGGATGTGAAACTGACCCGCGATAACGTGCCCATCATTTTCCATGATGAGGAACTGGACCGCACGACAAGCGGTACGGGCCTTATCGCCCAAACCAATTATGAAGATCTTCGTGATTTGGATGCCGGTAGCTGGTTCGGCGATAGTTTCGTCGATGCCCGCATCCCGACCCTCGAAGAAGCCGTTGATGCCATCTTGAAGAATGACATGGGCCTGAACCTCGAAATCAAGCCCTGCCCCGGCCGCGAAAAAGAAACGGCGGAAATCGCGCTCGACTATCTCTCCCGTTTCTGGGATGACCCATCGAAAATTCTCATCAGCTCGTTCCAGCATGTGAGTTTAGAGGCCGCGATGGACCTCGCGCCCGATTGGGCCCGCGGGCTGCTTATTGGCGGCGATACAATGCCTGAAAACTGGCGCGACCTTGCCGATTATCTCGATGTCAAAACCATCAATCTGGGATCACGTCTTGTTACCCGTGAAATCGCCGATGAGATCATGGACCTTGAATTGCCGCTCCTCGTTTACACGGTTAATGATCCGATAGAGGCGCGCGCCCTGCAACGGCTGGGCGCCGATTGTTTCTTTTCCGACAATCCCGATGTGATTATCGAGAATCTGGCAGGCGGCGTTCATTAAGCGCGTCAAGAAAACAATCCTGAAAAAATATCGGAACCTGTAAGCGGGAAAGCTGATTGGCAAAGTGTTCGTTAACAAGAAAAAGGAGAACACAATGCCTAATCAAGATGACAACAACCAATCACGAAACAATCAAGGCAGCAGCCAGAATACGGGCAACTTTAAAAATGACCCAGAGCGGGCACGCGAAGCCGGCAAAAAGGGTGGAAATGCCCATAGCCGCCGCGGCAATCAATAATTGTTGCTCGTCTATAGCGCAAAAAGAAGCGGGACCTTTTCAGGTCCCGCTTCTTTTTACAATAGAGCGGTCGGTAGCAACGCAATGATAAAATTGGCAAAGATTATAATGCCGATATAGAGCAGAACGGCGTTTCTGAATGTGCGGCAACATTCCTTGCATTGCAGGCCTTTGTTGACGTGAACAAGAGTGCGGTTGATTTCATCATCCAGTCTTGGATGTGAAATACCCAATTCTGCCCGGTCTGATTGCAGGCCTTCCAGAATGCGCTTGGTTGCTTCATAATATTTGCAAAACCCGCGCAGTTCATAAGTTACGGCAATCTGGCGATCCAAAGTCGCGCCGGAAGAATCCTCTTCCACCAGCTCCGAAATCAGCCAGTGATATTGGTCAAAGCGGATAACCCTGGTTTCAATGGTCTTGTTTACAATGTATTGAACGGCGGCCCAGAAGATGGTGATAAAACCAACAACAACCGCCAAAGTTTCTTTATTCTCTAAAACCCAACCCCAAATCGCCGTAATAAATTCCCACATAGTATCTTCCCCTTAAAAATGAACTCTGTTTAATCCCCGTTCGTAAATAATCCCTTGATCTGGTCCGGCATAGGCATGCCAACGGCGTTGAAGCCACAATCGACATAATGCACCTCACCGGTCACCGCGCCGGATAGATCAGACAGCAAATACAAACCTGTCCCACCAAGTTCTTCCAGTTCAACCGATCGGCGCAATGGCGCGGTCATAACATTGTATTTAAACGTTGTGCGAGCGGAACCGATTACGGCCCCGGCAAGTGTTCTCATCGGTCCTGCAGAAATTGCATTGACGCGCACGCCATCGGGGCCGAGATCCGCCGCGAGATAACGAACGGAGGCTTCTAATGCGGCCTTCGCCACGCCCATGACGTTGTAATTGGGCATCGCCTTTTCGGCGCCATAGTAAGACAGCGTGACAGCCGCCCCACCTTTTTTCATCAACGGCGCCGCGCGGCGCATAACGGAGGTGAAGGAGTAGCAGGAGATGTGCATGGAGGTCAGGAAGTTCTGCAAGCTGGTATCAACATACCGTCCCTTCAGTTCTTCCTTATCCGAATAGGCAATCGCATGGACTAGGAAGTCCAGCTGGCCCCATTCCTTTGCAATTGTGTCGAAAACCTTGTCGAGGTCCTCTTCTTTGGACACATCGCAATCGATCAGCAAACCGGCATCGAGGCTTTCGGCCAAAGGCTTTACCCGCTTGCCGAACGCTTCGCCCTGAAAGGTGAAGGCCATCTCCGCGCCATGACGGTGCAGTTCCGATGCCATTCCCCAGGCGATGGATTTTTCGTTCGCGACGCCCATGATCAGGCCGCGCTTGCCCTTCATAATCTCTGACTTGATGGCGCTCATGATTAGTCCTCGTATTTCGAAAGGGCGAGGGTTGCGTTTGTGCCGCCAAAGCCGAAGGAGTTGGAAAGGATGGTGTTGTGCTTGATGCCATCAATGCGCGTTTGCGCGATGGGCATGTTACCCGCACCTTCATCGAGGTTTTCGATGTTGATGGAGGGCGCCACAAAATCGTTCTGGAGCATCAGCAGCGAGTAAATCGCTTCCTGCGCGCCCGTTGCGCCAAGGCTATGGCCCGTCATCGATTTGGTAGACCCGATATACGGCATATCCTGATCAAGCTTGCCAAAGACAGAGCGAATGGCATCCAGTTCCGTGATATCGCCCACAGGCGTCGATGTGCCGTGCGTATTGATATAGGTAATCGGCTTGCGAATGGTGGTCAGCGCCTGACGCATGCAGCGCACGGCCCCTTCTCCACTCGGTGCCACCATATCGGCGCCATCGGATGTCGCGCCGTATCCTGTGATCTCACCATAAATCTTTGCACCGCGCGCCAAGGCATGGCCGAGTTCTTCCACAACCACAACGCCTGCACCGCCGGAAATAACAAAACCATCACGGCCCGCATCGTACGCCCGCGAAGCCTTGTCCGGTGTTTCATTGTATTTGGATGACATTGCGCCCATCGCATCGAACAGGCAGGACAATGTCCAGTGCAGCTCTTCGCTGCCGCCCGCAAACACAATGTCTTGTTTGCCAAGGATGATTTGCTCTGCCGCGTTGCCGATGCAGTGCGCGGATGTAGAACAGGCGGATGAAATCGAATAATTCACGCCCTTGATTTTGAAATTGGTGGCTGTGGTTGCCGATGCTGTCGATGACATGCAACGGGGAACGCGCATCGGGCCGACCCATTTGGTTGCGCCTTTTTCACGAACGATGTCGGCCGCTTCCACCTGGTTGCTGGTCGATGGCCCGCCAGACCCCATGATAACGCCCGTGCGTTCATTGGATACTTCATGCGGCTCAAGCCCTGCATCCGCAATCGCCTGTTCCATCGCGATGTGGTTGTAAGCGGAGCCTGCACCCATGAAGCGCAACAGACGCTTATCGATAGATGCTTCCAGATCGATCTGCGGCTTACCGCTGACCTGCGATCTGAACCCATGCTCCGCCATCTCTGGTGAGAACGTAATGCCCGACTTACCGGCTTTGAGGGCGGCAAGCACTGTATCCTTATCATTGCCGATGCAGGAAACGATCCCTATGCCCGTAATGACGACGCGTTTTTGTGTATTTGTCATGGGATTTATTTAAGACAGATGCCCTGAAAAGTCACCCACTAAAGGGTAAAAATCCCGCTCTAAACAATAGTCATAATGATTGCTTGATTTAAATCGTTATTCCGATTTCCAAAGCCCCGGATAATCGGCCACAAAGCCGTTTTCGCCAATAATGAGCGTTTCGCTGTAGCCGTAGGACGGAGAGTCATACTCATACGCATGTTCGCCGGTACGATTATAAAGCTGGTGCAGATACACCAGTTCCGGTTCGTTCAGATCAAACCATGCGACAACGCAATCATCGCTCTGCCCCACGGCAAGATTCATTTGTTTGAGTTGCAGATAATTGGTGGCGGGCGTAAACCCGAAATCGACTTGGCCGATCCCTGCGCCAATTTCCTGCTCTACCCCATTTAGAAACCAGTGGCCGGATTTGCGCTCAATCACATGGTTGGCTGTGCCCTCAATCGTGGCGCGCCATGTGTTCCAGTTCGCGGTGCAATCGACGGCGTAATCGATTTTGTGATCCTGCCCGCCTTCCGTGAACTCCGCATGGCCTTCAAGCCGCCAGCCAATGTCGGCCTGCAACAAACGGCACTCATCAATACCGGGAACATCAAGACGTTCCCAGCGCATGGTGCTTACGAGCTTCATGATTGGATCTTAGCCAGCCATCGCGGCATTTGGATTTTCAAAGAGGCCGACCTTCAGGTCTTTCGCTTCATAAATCACTTTGCCATCGGCTTCGACGCGGCCATCGGCGATGCCGAGGACAAGCCTGCGGTTGATGACACGCTTGATATCGATGACGTATTTGACGAGCTTGGTTGTCGGTAAAATCTGGCCGGTGAATTTCAATTCACCAAGGCCAAGCGCGCGGCCCGATCCTTGTGCGCCGGTCCAGCCGAGATAAAATCCAAGCAACTGCCACATGGCGTCCAATCCAAGGCATCCCGGCATAACAGGGTCGCCCTTGAAGTGGCATTCGAAGAACCAGAGGTTTTCTTTCACATCGAGTTCGGCAACGATCTCGCCTTTTTCAAAGGCACCGCCAACTGTGGCGATGTTGGTAATGCGGTCAAACATCAACATTGGTGGCAACGGCAATTGCGCATTACCGGGACCGAAGAGTTTGCCTTTTCCGCACTCGATCAGC
>CAZUYV010000124.1:0-5827 GCA_964624435.1 uncultured Micavibrio sp.
GATCGCAGTGATGGCGAAGAGGCGGGTATTAAATCCGCGACGATCCGTATAGAGGGACAGAACGCTTTCGGATGGCTGAAAACTGAGAGTGGCGTGCACAGGCTGGTGCGGATATCGCCTTTCGATTCTGCTGCTCGCCGTCACACCTCTTTTGCTTCGATTGGTGTTACCCCGGTGGTTGATGACAATATTGAAATCGAAATTAACCCCGCCGATCTGCGGACCGATACGTATCGTTCGTCGGGTGCAGGCGGCCAACACGTTAATACCACGGATAGTGCCGTGCGAATTACCCACATCCCCACCGGGATTTTCGTGGCGTGCCAGACTGAACGGTCACAACACCAAAACCGCGCCAACGCTATGTCGCTTTTGAAGGCACGCCTTTACGAAGCCGAATTGCGTAAACGGGAAGAAATCGCCAACGAAGCGCAAAGCCATAAAACGGATATTGGTTGGGGCCACCAGATCCGCTCTTATGTTCTGCAACCTTACCAGATGATCAAGGATGCGCGGACGGGGACGGAGAACACAAACTCTCAGGCCGTGCTCGATGGCGATATCGATCTGTTCCTCGAAACATCTTTGGCGCACCGCCTTGGGATCAGCGACAAGCAAAACTAGCGGTAAACGGCGAATTCCTATTGCCTAAGACCGACCCGCCTCGTATTGTTTGTGCCATTCAATCACTCCACGGGGGCATTGCACCTTTATGATGTACACATCCTTGAAGTCCCGGTCCTCTGTTTTGGCTTTGCTCGCGATCTGCACCCTTGCACCGCTCCCGGTTCTGGCGCAGGCCTCAGTCATTGACGCGCCGAGTTTCGTCCCTGTGAATGGCTGGACCGTCGGGTCAACTGAACTGGCTTCAGTGCGTGGTTTGAAAGATGTGAAGCTGCCCTGTGTCCTCTCTGCCGAATATGACAACGGTTACGTCGTCCGTTTTTCTGGTGGCGGAAACAAGATGCTGGCGCTTGCGATCGACTTCCGTCAGAACGTTTTTACCCAAGGTCAAAAATACAAGGCGCTGCTCAGTGTCGGGGACGGCTATGTGAAGCAGGTGAGCACATCGGCCTTTACGCCGAGCACCCTGATTTTCAATTTGCGGGATCTGCCAGATTTCTATGGCACCTTGAAAACCGCCAAGCATTTTTCGCTGGATGTCGAAGGCAATTCTTTTGATTTTTCGCTGCAGCAGCTAGCGCAGAATTTAGGCTCGCTTGAGGCGTGCTATGCCACCGGAAATGCTGCACCAATTCAGCCAATTTCCGCATCGCTGGAACAGAGCGTGGATGCAGGCGCAGCGCCTGTTCCCGTTGTGTCGCCAGCACCACAGCAACAGAATCTGCCGCGCACATTTGATGATATTATGAGCGCGGAACCGGAAACCCCGGCAGCGATGAAAACCACCGCAGCAAAGATGCAGCGAACTGACAATATTGCGCCCCGCGCCAGTGCTGTTTCCCGTGCCCTTGCGGGCGATACCATTTGGCGCGCCAAGGCGGGCGAAGATATGCGCTCCGTCCTCTCGCGTTGGTCTGATACCGCGGGTTACGATCTGCAATGGCAGGCTGGCGACAACGGCAAGGTTGTACAGGATATGGAAGTCAGCGGCCGCTTCAAAGATGCGGTTTCCCAATTGCTGGCGGAAAACCGTGCAGGCACAGGAATCAAAGGTCAGTTTGACAATGGCGATTCAGTGAACCGTTCCACGACTTTCGCTTCATCTGCACCAGCATCCGGTTCGTGGTCCGCCAAGCCCGGCTCTGATCTGAAAACCGTGGTCAATGACTGGGCGAACCGGGCAGGGGTTGCGGTTGTGTGGAAATCATCCGATGGCATGCCGCCTGTGAAATCGGCGATCAACCAGTCAGGCAGTTTTGAGTCGGCCCTGCAGGCGCTCCTTGACCAATATTCGGCGGATTCCCGCCGTCCGGTCGGGCAGTTGAATGTGGATCCATTGACGAAAAAGCGCACCTTGCTGCTTGATCTCGACAAAACATCCTGATTGTTGCTGATAACTTTCTCTTTTCGTTGATTTAACGAAAATCGGCCTTTTCCGATCCGTGCCGCTCTAGTATTGTTCCGTATCATTCTTGAACGGAATTTAAATCGACGCTTTTGCGGGATTTGTCACATGAAAACAAAGAAATATCTTGTCTCTACTCTTCTGGCCAGCACGCTTGTTATCGCGGCTGCGGGGTTGTCTCCTGCTGGCGCCGATGAAAAGACACTGTCGCCGCAAGGTAGCTGGTCAATCTCCAAGGTTGATCGCACTGCGCAGGGTGGTAATTCCTACTGCACATTGTCGCGCAAATACGAAGACAATGTAATCCTATCGCTGGGCCGTAACATGGCCGAAGAATATTCACTGGCGCTAGACTTCCAGAAAGACATTTTCGACAAAGACAAAGCCGTCAAAATCAATCTACAGCCCGGCCCTGGAAAGCTCCGTGCGTATGATCTTTTGCCTGCGTCTAGCAAGGCCGTTGTTGTCCGTCTTGGATGGGATGAAGGGTTCTTTGAAACGCTGAACAAATCCCAGAAGATGAACGTCAAGATTGGCAATGACTCTTATGCCTTTGCGATGCCGTTGATTGCCAAGGGACAGGCCGATCTTGAAGATTGCATGGACAATTTGAAATCCGCCTCCAAGGGGCCTGGCCCAGCAACGGTTATTCCGAGCAAGGATGTGTTGAGTGCTGAGCCAACCCAGACCTCTAAAGCATTTGATGCGGGCCGCCTGAACGCGCAAACAGAAGCTGCAAAAGTTGACGTTGCTGCGCAGGAGCAAAAAGTTTTGCGCGATTTTGCCGCCAGCATTGAAGAGCAGGAGCAAGAGGGCGGCGTTGCAAAAAAATCCAATTTCAACAAATCGCAACCCAAGCAAGAGGCGCCAGTTAAAATGGCGACCAAAGAGCCTTTGGATATTACCGCTAAGCCAGCTGCCGCAATTGCAGCGATTGAACCGGCGGCGGGTGAAATTACTCCGGCTGAACCAACCAAAGCGGCCCCCCCGGTTGTTGCCGTTGATAACAGTTCCGAAATTGCGGCGCTGGAAAAACGCATCCAGCAGATGAATGCTGAGAACTCAGCCCTGAAAGATAAAGCTGACTCGGGCAATAAAGACAAAGAACAGCTTGCCGCCTTCCAAAAACAAATCGGCGACCTGATGACCGAAAACAGCAACCTGAAAACACAGGCTGAGGCTGCTCCGAAAATAAACACTCAATTGAGCGCACTGGAAAAACGCGTTGCCGATTTGAGCATGGAAAACGCTGCATTGCTGGCAAAGGCCGGTGGGGCAGAACAAACCAATGCGCAACTCGCACAACTGCAAAAACAGGTATCGGACCTTGCGTCCGAGAATGCCAGTCTGAAGCAAAAGACAGCCGAGGCTGCAGCCGCAGCGCCTAAGCCTGCCGAAGTTGCCTCGATGGCGAAAAGCATTCAGGATCTAACCGCGCGCAGCGCCGATGCGGAAAAGAAGATTGCCGATCTGACAGCTGAAAATAATTCCTATAAATCCAAGGCTTCAGTGCCTGTTACATCCTTGCCGCAGGATGTGGCCAAAATCGCCGCGCTAGAAAAACAGATTGAATCCTTGATGACGGAGAATGCCGATAAATCCCAGAGCGCCGCTTCCGCCGTTACCGCTGTAGATGGTGCGAAGTTTACATCGCTGGAAAAACGCATTTCCGAACTGACGACGGAAAATAACAGCCTGAAGCAAGCAACGGCCAATGCCGGTGATGCAACGACATCCAAGGCTAAGGTTCTGGAACTCGAAGCGAAGAACAAAATATTGCAGGACCGTATAGATTCCATTGCCCTCGAAAATTCACAAAAGCCTGACGCTGCTCAGGTGTCCGACATGCAGGAAAAAGTGAAGGAACTACAGATCAAGAATGCACAACTTGAAGAAACTGTCCGCGCTTCGCAGACCCGCATTGCTGAAACAGCCGTGAACACCGAAACGAGATCGCTAAAATCCATTGCTGATCTCGAAGTCAAATTGGAGGCCGCGCAAAAAGACAATATTGCGCTTTCGAAGGAACTGGAAACGATTAAGGAAGGCGCAGGCGATGCGCGTCTGACATTGGCGTCCGGCAACTGGGATCTGGAGAAGGCGACCAAGCGTTACAATGAATCCGAGAAAGAGAACCGCCGCCTTGGCCTCGCTCTCGAACAAGCCAAGATGAGCTGCAACACGGAAAAATCAAAAATTGAACAGATGCTGTTTGATCCTGCCGTTGCCGATCAGAAACAAATTGACCGCTTAACTCAGTTGGAAACAGAGCTCGAAGCTGCCAAAGCACAATTGGCGGGGCGTAGCCCGGATGCTGTTCCGGTTCCATCAGTTGAAATCTCCTCTATATCTGATGCCGGATGGCAGGCGGAAAAGGCGCAGCTTCTCTCCCGTATCGCCGCGCTGGAAAGCGATGATAAGTTTACCGGGATTTCGGCTTTACCAGATAGTGGCGCCGAACGCGATGCCAAGGTACTTGCTGCCCAGCAACAGGTGCAGAATGTCAACAGCCAGAACGCCGCCCTGCGCGCTGAAATGGATAAGCTTCGTGCACAGATTGCCGATGCCAACAGCAATGGCTCAATTCGGGCTGATCGTGTTGCAGCGGCTCAACTGGAAGCAGATCGCCTGAAGCGTGAAAACGAATTCAAAAACAACCAGACGATGACCTATCAGAACCAGATCGTTACACTGCGCGAAGAAAACAATAAGTTGAAATCACAACAGGCCTCTGACAGGGGCGTGGTCACAATTCCATCGCAACCGAGTGCCATACCAATGCCACCTCGTCCGCATGCTGAAAAATCAGATCGCTCTGCCTCCTCTGCTACGGAACTGGCCTCAATTCAGCCGACTGCGGGCGGCGCTTCAACTGGCGGGTATGATGCCACAACACTGAAAACGCTTCTGCAAAAGGCCGGCGTATCGGCCAGCGGTATGGAACGCGCGTCCCGTGGTCTTTCTGGTGCGCAGAACTATAAATGGTCCGGCCAGAATGGGGTAAGAGGGGCGTCCGCCGTGAAGACGGTCAATTCTCCTGCCGAATTTGATGGGCTTGTGAAGCAATATATCGCCGTGCAAAAGGCAGATTGCGGTGGTGACTTCGCCTCGATCCCGACACAGGAAGCCAGTGGTGGCAAGAAGGTCGCCCTCTATGAAACTGCCTGCGTGGGTGGAAGTCAGAGTGCCTCGGCCTCAACCGTATTCTTCATGGATCAAGGACGGTTCGTCGCGATCTCCAGCCAGGCTGCTGCCGACCAAATGGGGTCAGCCATGGATTCCCGCGACAAGATCGCCAGCATGGTCGGCGGCCTCTAATCAGGGTTGGTTCATCTAAGGATCAGGTGCGGTTCATTCCGCCCAAAGAAAAACCCCGCTGTAAGGCGGGGTTCTTTTTATCCTAGGAAAGGAATTCTTATTTGTCGTCTTTGCCGGGCGTACCGAAAGGACGGAACATGCGCATGGCGTTTTCAAACATGGCCATGTTCTGCTTGTTGATTTCTTCGAGGTTAGGAACCGGGAACAGGCCTTCAATCGACTTGTTGATCTGGGCGCGGAGTTCTTCTTGGTTCTTGGCGAAATTGGCGAGAGTGTGTTCCAGATAGTTTGGAACCAGCGTGCCGATATTATCGCCATAGAAGCCGATCAGTTGTTTCAGGAAGCCAACGGGCAAGAGGTTTTGGCCGCCACTGGATTCTTGATCCACGATAATCTGTGTCAGGACTTGACGCGTTAGGTCGTCGCCGGACTTCGCATCATAAACGACGAAGTCATGGCCTTCTTTGACCATTTCGCACA
>CAZUYV010000125.1:0-5770 GCA_964624435.1 uncultured Micavibrio sp.
TGATGGATGGGCGTTTTCAGGATGTCCTAAACGAAGCGGTCGCCAAGGCGACCGCACGCAGCAAAGAATTATCGAAGTAATTACTTCTTGGCTTTGGCCTTGCCTGTGGTGCCCAGACCAATGTCTTTGGCAAGACGGGAACGCTGTTTCGCGTAGTTTGGTGCCACCATTGGATAATCATTGGGTAGGCCCCAACGCTCGCGATATTCTTCCGGCGTCATATCATAGGCCGTCTTCAAATGGCGTTTGAGCATCTTGAGTTTCTTACCATCCTCAAGACAAACAATGTAATCCGGCGTTACCGATTTTTTCACAGGAACAGCAGGTTGCGGGCGATCTCCCGATACAGCAACGGATCCTGTTCCCAGACCCGACAATGTTCTGAATACTTGTTCGATCAGGCCCGCCATATCATGCTGGGACACCGTGTTGTTCGACACATGCGAAGACACGATTTCGGTGGTGAGGGCGAGTAGATCGGCATGGCTGGTTTGATCGGGCATAAAAACCTCCCAAGTAATAGTGTTGTTCTATTGTAAATATAAGCCCTGTATTGGGCCGATCAAGAAGAAATATAGGCTTTTCCAAATAATCAGAGCGGCATTTCATTGATTTCGCGCTGAATCTTTTTGGACACGGATACATCCGCCCCGCGCAAATATACAGGCTCGGGCTTTACAGTCACAAATCCCTTGGCGGCAAAATCCTTCAGCCCTTCGCGCGCCAGTATTACCGGATCAAGTAAATCGCGCTCACGCAGGATCGCTTTTTTAGGTGTTGCTCCTACCTCTTCCACAAAACGCCCCACGGCGTTGCCGCAGAAAATGGTGTCATCCATGTTACAGGCGAGAATGTCTTCCAGGCTTGCGCTGCCAGCTTCCCGCAACGGCGTCAGATTGATATCAAAACCCTGCACGTAATAATCGCTGCGCTTGGTTTCAAGAAGAACGAGGGAACGTTTCGTGTCACCCTCGTGCTTGCAACTCGCCGCCATCATGGCGAGCGTACTAACCCCATGCACAGGAATATCGAGCGCCAATCCAAAACTGCGCGCAGTGGAAAGACCAATGCGAAGACCCGTGAAAGACCCCGGTCCCACCGATGTGACAATCAGGCCAAGATCGGCGAAGGCCACCCCGGCCTCTGCCATCGCGCCCTGAATAAGGGGAACGAGCTTTGCTGCCTGTTCCCTATCCGTCGGAAAAACCCGGGTTACGGGCTTGTCGCCTGCCAAAATACAGACGACACAGCCATTCAGGGCCGTGTCAAAAGCGAGGATAGGTTTGGCGAAATCGGTCATGGCGGCTTTATAGATTGTCCGGGCCGGATTTGCCAGCCCCGTTGTTTTCCATACTCTGGGATATTTTCTGCTTTTCACTGGCACATCGGGGGGCAATCGGGTAGAAATCAGCCATGCCTTCTTTTTCCTTAAAACCAGCATTCTTCATGCTAGTGCTGATCTGTGCGTGCGGCTTGTCCCGCATGGCCACGGCCAAGGAAGGCTTTGATTTTGACGACAAATCCGCCGTGATCTTTGCGTATTTCTCCATCGGCGATGATTCAAATCCGAATGCATCTTTGCGCGCCGAACAGTTCCTGGATCAAGCGGAAGAGCTACGCAAAGGCGGGTACAATATTATTCCCCTGCCCAAGATCATCGCGGCCTTTACGGGTCAGAAAACTTTGCCGCCTAAAACCATTGCCCTGACCTTTGATGGCGCTGATAAATCGATCCTCGATGTCGCGGCACCCTATTTGATCGACCATGAAATCCCCTTCACGGTCTTTATACCGGCAGGCAGGGTTGAGGCCCAAAAACCGCCTTATATGGACTGGAATGACCTCAAAACCCTGAAAAAGACCGGTTTGGTGACGTTTGGCCTGCACCCGGCCGATTACAGTCGTCTGGCCGGGGCCAGCGAAGAAGAAATTCGCCGCCAGATCAATAATTCCAGCTCCCTTATCCGCGATCGCCTGAATGTTGACCCGACCCTGATCGCCTACCCGTTTGGGGAATATAGCGCGACATTCAAGAAGGTCGCCAAGGCGATGGGGTTCAAGGCGGCATTCGGTCAGCAATCGGGTGTGGCCTGGGCTGGTGATGATCTCTATGCCCTGCCCCGTTTCACCCAGACAGAACGCTATGGCGATCTTGAACGGTTCCGCATGACGGCCAACGCCCTGCCCCTGCCCGTTACGGATATATCGCCGTCCGATCCCCATCTGGCAACGCTGACGCCCGCCATTGGCTTTACCGTGCCCGACGTGCTGGCTGGTGACCTTAAGAGCCTGTCCTGTTTTTCCTCCACCGATGAAAAACCCAAAGTGGATATATTGAATAAACGCCGGGTTGAATTGCGCATGGAAGCCCCGATAGGCGAAGACCGCCCGCGTATCAATTGCACACTGCCTGCTCCCACCGCGCAAGGCGAAGATCAACGCTGGCGCTGGATGGGAATGCTTTATACGCTGGATGGATCGCTGCTCGATGCCGCGTCAAAAGACACGCCGAAGGAACAGCGCCACGCGTCCGACAATGTCGATGACATCAATATCGAGTAATTAGTATTCCATTACCTGACGGACTTCGAGAACTTCGGGAATGTAATGGCGAAGCATATTCTCGACACCGTTTTTTAGTGTGACAGTAGAGCTGGGGCAGCCCGAGCAGGCACCCGACAGACGCAGATAAACGATGCCTTTATCAAAGCTTTCGAAATTGATATCACCGCCATCCATGGCCACGGCCGGACGAACGCGCTTTTCAATCAGTTCTTTAATTTGCTTGGAAATTTCATCGAGCAAATCATCATTCACAGCGGCAGGCACGCCTGCACCATCTTTGAACAACGGGGTCTTCATGGAGAAATGCTGCATAACACTGCCGAGGATCGGCGCTTTCAGATTTTGCCAGTCGGCCGCATCGGCCTTCGTCACAGAAATAAAATCATTGCCAAAGAAGACACCTTGAACACCCACAATCTGGAACAGGCGTTCGGCCAGCGGCGATTGCGCGGCTTCGGTCGCGTCCTTGAACTGTGCCACGCCGCTTTCCATGACAGGAACACCGGGAATAAATTTGATCGTTGCCGGGTTGGGCGTGTTTTCGGTTTGAATGAACATGTCTTTGTTTTCCTGATCTGTGGCCAAGACTGAAATAATACGAAATCAGTCCTATTCAATAGCGCCGCAAAAATCAAGAAAACTCTTCAATATGGCTCGGCACCACGACAACGGGCACCCGCAAGCGGGCCAAGCCTTTGCCAAGGAAATAGGACACCAGAGGACCCCGGTTGCTGTGGTCCGTTCCACCGCCAAGGATCAACTGGGCGATATCGGTGTTTTCATCAATGGTTTTTATCAGGGCTTCATACTTATTCCCTTCGGCGAAATAGAGTGATGGCACCGCCCCATTGAAATCATGTGCGGTTTTGGCGACGCTCCAGATATATTTCTCCGCCTCTATGCGTAATTCCTTCATCATCCGGTTTTCAACCGCGCCCCAATGCTGAAAATCCTGATCTTCAATAATACAAATGATGCCGACATGGCCGCGATGTTTCTGGGCCGTAAAGCAGCCATAGCGCAACGCGACCTTAAACTCCTCGCTGTTATCGGCAACGACAAGATATGTGCCGCCATCCCCCTTGCGTTGCTGCTTGGGTGGAATGATTTCGGCATCGATGATTGGACGATTGTTTTCCATGGGATCAATCCCTTCTCAAAAAGGTAAAAGCGGACCATCCTGATAACAACGCGAGCAGGATGGATAAAACTCCGTAGAAAAAAGATTTTTGGGTGGCAAAATTATAAACACGGGCATTAAAGCCAACCTGTCCCACCTGAAAGGATTTGTGTTCCTGCGCCACGATTTTCTGGTTCTGGAACAACGCACCGTTGACCGTATACATGCCAGTGGGGACACCGGGCGGCAGATCGAACGTGATTTTAAAGAAGGTCGGTTCTATAAAGCCGATGGGCTTGGCTTTTAACGGGTAAAAGCCCTTGGTGCGCAACGTCCCAATCAGGGAATCTCGGAACGCATCAACCACTTGCGCATCTTCCGAAGCATCTTCGGGATAGAAATCGAGGTTATCGAGGCCGATTTGTTCCGTGCGCAAGATATCGACCGATGTCAGTTCGGATTCCGGCTTGCTGGTCGCGAAATCGTAATAACTCGGCACACGTCTGAATTCCATGGAATCTGTGTTCATCCAAGCCCCGGCTACGCGGCCCTTTTTCCGTACGATCACAGTTTTTTCGGGCCCAGTCAGCGTGACTGCGATATCGGCATCGGCAAGGTCTGTGGTGCCGAACAGGACAACCTGCGTGCCGTTAAAGCCCGTGGTGATATCGACCGAGTGTTGCGCCAGTTCGAGTTTTAATGTGGCCGCATGAGCAGAGGTTGATAACAATAAAGCAATGGTGAGGATAAGAAAGCGCATCATCTTATATCCAGCGAGTATAAATTCGCTGGCTCCCAGAATAATTGCGCCATCATGCGGAAACACACGCCGAGGATGATCACGGCAAGGAAAATGCGCGCGGGCGCACCTTTCACGCGGCGGGCCACCCGCACACCGATCTGCGCCCCGATAACCCCGCCAATGATCATGACAAAGGACAGGATGATATCCACCGTGTGGTTGGCAACCGAATGGAGGATGCAGGCAAAGGCGGAAATAAAGATGATCTGGAAGAGTGATGTCCCCGCTACCAGCAAGGATGGCATGCCCAGAATATAGATCATGGCCGGCACCATAACGAACCCGCCGCCGATCCCGAGCACGGAAATCATCAGTCCGCCAAGAAACCCGACACCGATCGGAAACAGCGCCGAGATATACAAGCGTGACTTAATGAAACGCGTTTTGTACGGCAGGTTTTTGAACATGTCGTGCTGCGACAGGCTTTTGACATCTTCCGTAATCTGCGCCTTGTTCATAAAGGCCGTGATACTTTCGAAAAGCATCATGGAGCCGATAGTCCCGAGCAGCAGCACATAAGAAATGGCGATGAATAAATCGATATGCCCGAAATGCTGAAGCACCCGGAAGACGAAGATACCGAGCACAGCCCCCGCCATCCCGCCAATGAGCATGATAGAGCCCATATGGATATCGACATTGCCGCGCCGCCAGTGGCCAAGCACGCCTGTTACAGAAGTCGCAATCAACTGATTGCTCTGCGTCCCCACCGCGATGGCGGGCGGGATACCCATGAACAACAAAAACGGCGTTGCCAGAAAGCCGCCACCGACTCCGAACACGCCCGATAAAAAGCCTACGGCAACGCCAAGAAAGACAAGACTTTCGGCGGGCACGGACATTTCGGCGATGGGAAGATAAATCTGCATAGGCGGCCTTGGTTATGCCCTCCAGAATGCAGCAGCGCCTTTGCTATGGCAAGGGAAAGGAAAGTTTATCCCGCCGGATGAAATTTCCGGATGGCCTTAACGCCGAGCATGATGAAAATTGCCATGGCCAAGACCTGCACCACCAAGAATGGTGGCTCCGTCCCTGTTGGGGCAAACACATGCAGGGCTGGAATTTTCAGGAATGCCTGAGCGATAAAAGCAACCCAGAGGAAGTAGACACTGGCCACTATCCCACCCGCATACACGCCTCGCCAAACGCCCTGTAGATGTCCGATTTTAAACGCCGCCAGCACAGCAATAAAGGCAATGCTCGCGGCAATGCCCGTGGCAAAGGCAGGCGTTACGCCGTTAAACGGAAAGAAAAAGCCCGTGAGAGTCGTTAGCACGGCGAAG
>CAZUYV010000126.1:0-5737 GCA_964624435.1 uncultured Micavibrio sp.
CACGATATTGGCGTGGTGTTCCATGGCGCTGATAATGATTTCATCCCCAGCCTTAAGGAACTGTCTACCCCATGATTGGGCGACAAGATTCACTCCTTCCGTGGCGTTGCGGGTAAAGATAATTTCTTTTTCCGATGGCGCATTGATGAACTCGGCAACCTTGTGACGGACATTTTCATACTCGCGCGTTGCGACCTGTGACAGATGATATAGACCACGGTGGATATTCGCATAATGATGGGTGGCGAATTCATTCATGCGGTCCAATACGAAGGTCGGCTTTTGCGCACTGGCGGCGGAATCCAGATACGCGAGCGGCTTGCCATTCATTGTGTTGGCAAGGGCTGGAAAATCGTCCCGGTACTGACTTATATCTGTATGGACAGCCATTGTGATATCCGTTCCTGTAATTGTTCGCGCATCGCATCGTCCACATGATCAAGCGCCTGCGCACAAAATGATTCAATTAGCAGAGATCGCGCGGCCTTTTCGGGTATGCCGCGACTGCGCATGTAAAATAATGGCTCATCGTCCAGTTTTCCGGTCGTCGCGCCATGTGAACATTTCACGTCATCGGCGTAAATCTCCAGTTCCGGTTTGGTATCCATTTCCGCGCCCGGCGACAGGATCAACGCATTGGACAATTGATATCCATCCGTCTTTTGCGCTTCGCGGTGCACATGGACCTTGCCTTGAAACACCCCATGCGATGTTCCGGCCAATACTGATTTATAGGTCTGGTTCGACGTACAGTTCGGGGCCTGATGCTCAATCGTAATGGTTGTATCCGCATGTTGCGTACCGGACAGAAGATTTATCCCCGACACCTGGCAATGGGCGTTTTCACCGTGAACTTCTGTGTGAATCTGGTTGCGGATAACACCCGCCCCTTCGATGAAATTAAAACCCTCATAAGTCGCATCGCGGGCGATTTTGACATGGGTGAAGGATGTATTGACCGCGCTCTTGGCTTCATCGAACAGGCGGTAATGTTTTAGCTTGGCATTTCTGCCCAGAATAATTTGTGTGACCTGATTTTTCCAGTAGGCGCCCTCGCCGCTGTTGCGTTCGATAATCGTCGCTTCTTCGCCGTCCTTGATATGAATGATCAGGCGCGGTGATAACAACTGCCCAGCCTGCGCTGTAATGGCAATATCATCGCTACCGGAAACGAACTTGATGTCTTGTGTCCGCTCGGAATTGAAATCCCACAACTGGGTATCTTTGTATAGAGCCGCGCCCGGCGCTTGCGGTGCTAGCAAAGAAACATCCTTGCCCCAACCTAAACTGGCAGATTCGAGCTCCATGTTCTTGAGCGCACGCGAAAGGTGGGTGTATTTCCACCGTTCATCCTTGGGCGTAGGCAATATGTCGATTGGAATGACCATCAAGACACCTCATAAGTGAGTTGATTGCTTTGATCGCAGATCATGGCATCAAGCTGCTTCGCTTTATCAGAAACTTTTGGCAGGGATTTATGAAACCAGACAATCGGGCCCACCATCTTCGGCATATTTCCTTCTCCGGTGGAATAAGTCTGAAATCCCAGAAAAGATTGTAAAGAAATAAGCGAAAGATAAATCTCTTCCTCTGGCGTATCGCGGATCACCAGCTTGCGCGCGCCTGCAATACTGTCCGGGCCTTTCGGGAAATCAAACTCTGGCAGAACGGCATTTATGGGCTCATCTTCCTGCCCATAAGCTTGCACCATCTCTATAAGATACTCATAAATGGGGACATAGGCGATGCTGCCCCCATAATTATAGACACGGGTCAACGGCCCAGCCTCATCAATTTTATCGGCATATAATGTTGATATTAATAGATCGTGTGCTTCCATGCTGCTCACATGCAATATGCGGCGACTGGAAAAATGATCGGTAAGACTGTAATTAGTTACATTCATCAGGCGGCTTCGCCTCCCAGATCGGCATAACCGGATTTTTCGAGTTCGAGCGCCAGTTCCGGCCCGCCGGTCTTCACAATCTTGCCACCGGCCAGAACATGTACGACATCCGGCTTGATGTAATCCAGCAGCCGTTGATAGTGCGTGATGACGAGGAAAGACCGCTTGCCATCACGCATGGCGTTCACGCCATCGGCGACGATTTTCAGGGCGTCGATGTCGAGTCCGGAATCGGTTTCATCCAGAACGGCAAAAACTGGTTCCAGCATAGCCATTTGCAAAACTTCGTTACGCTTCTTCTCGCCACCGGAAAAACCGGCATTGACCGCGCGCTTCATCATCTCGTCAGAAATATTGAGATCGCGGCATTTGGTTTTCATCAGTTTCAGGAAATCGATGGCATCGAGCTCCGATTGTCCACGTGCCTTGCGTACAGAATTTAGGGCGGTCTTCAGGAAGGTTGTCATCTGCACACCGGGAATTTCCACGGGGTACTGGAACGCGAGGAAGACACCCTTGGCGGCGCGATCTTCCGGCGCCATATCGATCAGGCTCTCGCCATTCAGCGTGATATCACCGCCCGTTACCTCATATCCCTCACGGCCCGCCAAAACATAAGACAAGGTGGATTTGCCGGAACCGTTGGGGCCCATGATGGCATGCACCTTGCCGGGCTCGATCGTCAGATCAATGCCTTTCAGGATTTCCTTGCCATCGATTGTGGCCTTCAGGTTTTCAATTTTAATCATGGCTCTTCAACTCTTTTGCAATATCATAGGTTTCGTGCGCGAGCTTTAATCGTGCGGCTTCATCATTATCGTTGGGCAGTACGCCGAATTCTTCATAGGCGAACATGCCGCCATAGGCCGTGATCAGGAAATCGCGGCCAAAGGCCGGGTCCTTGTTGATGCGGTCCTTGCAGGCGGCAAAGAAATCAGCCCAAACGCATTCATTTTTTTCATGAAGTGCATAAAGCTGGTCGATATGATTAAGCAATTGCGGGTATGTTGCGTTCACTTCTAGCCCTTCTTAAAAAGTATATCGGACAGGGTTATAAGACCTTCGATCAAGACCGCCGGCAAGATGAACCAGTTCAACGAAAACATGAGCATCTTGGCAGTTCCCCGTGCAAAGATGAGCGCAATAAGCAATGCTGCCGAAGCCGCCACGAGCGCCCAGCCAAACCGGTTGAAAACCTCGATAACACGGGCATCACGCAATGTGCCTTCAATATCTGGAACCACGAGGGCAATAAAAAAGAGTCCAACGGCCGTACCAAGATAATAAGCAGCCGTCATAAATGTTTTACGGGTCTGCTTCGCCATTAAATCTTCGTTGGCTGGGTTAGTATAAGCAGAAACTCTTTTTTCGGCCTGTGATTGTTCGTATTTCATCCCACGCTTCCTTCCAACGATATACTGACAAGTTTCTGTGCTTCTACGGCAAACTCCATGGGAAGTTGCTGAAGGACGTCACGAACAAAACCATTGACGATGAGGGCGAGTGCTTCTTCCTCACTGATCCCGCGGCTCTGGCAATAGAAAACCTGGTCATCGGAAATTTTGCTAGTGGTGGCTTCGTGTTCCAGCTGCGCCGATTTATTCTTACTTTCGATATAGGGCACTGTGTGCGCACCACATTGATCGCCGATCAACAAGGAATCGCACTGGGTGAAATTCCGCGCGTTGTCCGCCCCGCCCAGAATACGGACAAGGCCACGATAAGTGGAATCAGACCGTCCCGCAGAAATCGTCTTGGCGATAATGCGGCTGCGTGTATTCGCGCCGATATGGATCATCTTGGTGCCGGTGTCGGCCTGTTGCTTGTTGTTCGTAATCGCGACGGAATAGAATTCGCCTTGGGAATAATCACCCTTCAGTATGCAGGATGGATATTTCCATGTAATGGCGGAGCCGGTCTCAACCTGTGTCCAAGAAATTTTCGACCGCGCGCCTTCGCATAGGCCGCGCTTGGTCACGAAATTGTAAATACCGCCAACGCCGTTCTCATCACCGGGATACCAGTTCTGAACGGTGGAATATTTGATCTCCGCATCGTCATGGGTGATCAATTCCACAACGGCTGCATGGAGTTGGTTTTCATCGCGCATCGGCGCGGTACAACCTTCGAGATAAGATACATACGCGCCCTTATCGGCGATAATCAGGGTGCGTTCAAACTGCCCGGTGTTGCGCGCATTCATCCGGAAATACGTGGACAACTCCATCGGGCAGCGAACGCCCGGTGGAATATAAACGAACGATCCATCGGTAAAAACCGCGGAGTTCAAGCACGCATGCTTGTTGTCCGCAAACGGCACGACGGACCCGAGATATTTTTTGACGAGATCCGGATGATCGGCAATCGCTTCGCTGATCGAACAAAAAATGACACCGGCCTCGGCAAGTTTCTTGCGGAATGTGGTCCCGACAGAAACGGAATCAAACACGGCATCAACGGCCACTTGCGGTGCACCTTCAACGCCCAGCAACACTTCCTGCTCCCGCAAGGGAATGCCCAGTTTTTTGTATGTCTCCAAAATGCGCGGATCAACTTCATCAAGCGATCCAATCTTCTTGGCGTTTTTGGGCGCGGCGTAATAATACGCATCCTGATAATCAAAAGGCGGAATATCCAGCTTGGCCCATGTCGGTTCCGCCATAGTAAGCCAATGACGATAAGCCTTCAGGCGCCATTCGAGCAGCCATTCCGGTTCTTTCTTCTTGGCAGAAATAAAACGGACGATATCTTCGCTCAATCCCTTGGGCGCATAATCCATGTCGATATCGGTCTCAAACCCGGCTTCGTATTTGCCAAGGCCTTTGACGGTTTCGATGGTTTCTTCGGTAATGCTGCTCATGCCGCTTGCTCCATCATCTGGGCGAGGCTGACATTTTCAAGCGCAGCCTTCATCGCGATATTGACAGGATTCCATTGCCCCTTGATCGGGCAGCTACCAGCATGGGAACAGCATTCATCGCTGCCATCCACACAGGCCGTGAGGGCGACAGGCCCATCGAGCGCAGTCACAACGGCGGCAATGCTGATCTGATCCGGAGTGTGGTTTAGTTTATATCCACCGTTGGCACCACGCGTAGACGCGACAACACCGCCTTTGGCCAGCAACTTTAAAACCTTTGCGACGGTAGGCTCTGGCAATGTGGTTTGTTCAGCCAGTTGCGAAGCCGTGCAAAGTTTCCCTTGCCCACGCGCCATTTCCGTCAGGACTACCACTGCATAATCCGTCAATTTCGATAATTTAATCATGTATTTCAGATGCTTATCAAAGAGTACGTTTTCAGTACCAATTAAATGTCATGATTTGGCCCCGATTTCAAGAATATTAGCGAAAGAAAGACTGAAATTCGCTGTGTATGAGGGGGATTAAGTCCCTTTCCTCCCCCTTGGGGAAATCTTCCCCGTGATAATCTTAAGTCCATGAAGAATCGATCCGCCCTTCTGCCGATTTTCGCGGCGACCCTGTTTAGCAGCGCTTTCCTGATTTTTGCCGTCCAGCCGATGGTCAGCAAGATGTTCCTGCCCTTGTTGGGGGGCAGTCCCTCGGTCTGGAACACCGCCATGGTCTTTTTTCAGATCATGCTTTTGCTGGGTTATCTCTACGCCCATATCAGCACCAAGTTTTTTTCCCTGAGGACACAGGTATTCCTGCACGCCATCCTGATTTTTGCCTCGCTGATGACCCGCCCTCTTTTCCTCGATAATGTCCCCACCCCGTCAATTGATGGCGGGCAAACACTCTGGCAATTGGGTGCCATGTTGATTTGTATCGGCGGCCCGTTCTTCGTCCTCGCCGCCAGTGCGCCTTTGTAC
>CAZUYV010000127.1:0-5672 GCA_964624435.1 uncultured Micavibrio sp.
AGCGTGTCGGCGCTGTAATAACGCCCTGCCAATATCTTTCCATCGCGCTGCGTTCGGGAACATGCACCCATCCGAAACCGCCGCCGCCTTCAATTGCGGCTTCCGTCGCATCACAAAGATCATTGAGATCGTTCTGCGATAACGGTTCAAGAATATGTTCGACGGCCACTTTTGGCGTGGCGTTTTTCAAAGACTGCTCGCTCATTTGGAGGCCTCCTTCCCGGTTCGCTTACGGTTCTATCGGATATATAGTTTCATTCAACCACAAAAGGGTGAAGAAATGAAAAAGACGGGCGGTAAAGCTGTGTTGCGCCGCAATTCGCCGCCATTTTTCTTTACAGCCCTCGCCAAACACGCTTCTATTGCATTGCATAATAAAAACGAGGGTGATTGGCATGAGCGTCGGCTATTACACATGGTCGCAAACGGATGAGGCGACCAAAGCGCGCATCCTGAAACGAGCGCAGGCAGATATCGAAGACGTTACAGCGTCAGTTTCTGAAATTCTGGAAAACGTACGTGTTCATGGCGATGCCGCTTTGCTCGATTATGCGCGCAAATTTGATAAGGCCGCCCTTACCAGTCTGAGGGTGAGCGAAGCTGAATTTGACGCCGCAAGAGCTTCGATTAATCCCAAACTCGCTGCCGCCATCGACCGCTGTGCCGCCAATGTCCGGGCTTTTCACACGGAACAGATGAATCGCGTGGAAGATCGCTGGTTTGTCGAAATTGAACCTGGCGTGTTTGCGGGGGAACAGGTGACGCCGATTTCTTCGGTCGGACTGTACGTTCCGGGCGGAAAGAATCTGTTTCCTTCCAGCCTTTATATGCTCGCCATTCCCGCCGTCGTGGCGAAGGTTCCGAAGATCATTCTGATGACTCCACCGCGACCGGATGGATCGATCAGCGATGTTTTGCTCTATGCCGCGCAAGTTTCCGGCGTCACCGAAATTTATAAAATAGGGGGCGCGCAGGCGATTGCCGCCATGGCCTATGGCACGGAAACTATCCCATGCGTACACAAGGTTTTGGGCCCTTGCAGCCCCTATGGCGCGGCGGCAAAACAATTGCTCGGCGGGGTGATCAATCCCGGTATGCCAGCTGGCCCGTCAGAGGCAATTATCCTGTGCGATGGGTCTGCCGATCCGGACAACACGGTCCTCGATGTCCTGAACGAAGCCGAACACGGCCCGGATTCTGCGGGTTTGCTGGTCACGCATGACAAGACACTGGCCGATGACGTACACCGCAAGCTGGAATTCACGATTGCAAATTTCCCGGAACCGCAGCGCGAATATCTGCTCACCAGCATGGCATCCTATGGTGGCGTTATCCTGACCGACAGTATCGAAGCCTCCATCGAATTTTGCAATCTGTACGCGCCGGAACATATCGTGTTGAAGGTTCGCGATGAAAATGCGGTCCTACCAAAACTTGTTAATGCCGGGGAAATTCTGATCGGGGAAAACTCCCCCTCATCTCTTGGTAACTACGGGATCGGAATCAACCACGTCCTGCCCACCGGGGGGATGGCGCATTCTTATTCCTGCACCACGGTCTGGGATTATTTAAAACGTACGTCTTTGGCCCGCGTCACCGCCGAAGGCCTCAATGCCTTAACGCCTTCCGTTACAGAAATGGCGGATTATGAAGGGTTTCCTGCCCACGGGAATGTCTTGCGCCAAAGGAAGATTTATAATACATAATCGTGGAATTTAGTTTCGGGGGCAAAATTGGGACTTAACAAACCTTTTCAGGCCGGTATAAAGCAGTCGCACCACTTCACGGATATCGGATCGAAAATCCTTGGGGATTTTGAGATATACAAAGATCAATTGCAATTCGGCGCGCCCATAACACTTGAAGACTATATGGAACGGCTCGACAAGGAAGACGTGCATTTTACCAATATGGTCCCCGTTGATTATAAGACTTTCTGTGATCTTCACAGAGAGAAAAGAATTTCACTGATTGCGGATTCTTTTCAGTCGGCCAATCCAGGTCTTTTTATTATAGAGCAAAAGGGATTAAACGACCGTCTCAGAAACACACGCTACCACTATGCGCAAAAGGATAGGTTGGCGATGGCCACCTTGTTTGAACTTGGTGAGGCGGATTATTTATATGCGCGATCCGCAAATATTATTACTTACGGGTCTACCATGCCGATGAAATCACTGGTCTTTAAATCCGATGATGGGAAAACAGGTACAAACGGATTCGTTGTTTTTGAACCTGAATTCATGAAGCCCTACATGGAGGCGCGGCAAAGGGCCGCCATATTGCTCGAATCGATTTTGCCCAGCCCAAACAAAAACAGCTGGCGCGTTCCCAACACACCCTGATCCAAAAACAAGGAATACGTCCCGTGTCAAACTTTAGAGCATCGCTGAAAGATGGTTTTAAAAACATTGCGGAAGTGATTTCAGGGTTAAAGCCGCATAAAGCAAGAAATGTCGGCTACACGGAATTTATGGAGCTGTTGCAGACAGGCAAGATTGATAAATTCCATGTGCAGTACTCAGATGGCGACAAAATAGAGATTAAATCCAACACATATTTTGACGGCACTGTCGGCATTCTTTATGACAGGGAATTACAACAAAAGCGGCTCTCACTTACCTTTGGCATTGCAGGCCATCCAAATTTATTGAAACGTCTCTTTGCCACAGATAGACACCAGAAACTTCTTCTCGATGAAATTTCCTCGCAAGATAATGCGTATCTTTTCCTCGCCCGCAGCACGCAGACGACCACCGGCACAAAAAAACATATTGTGCTGAAGGATGGGGAAATAGTGAATGTTGTGTGGGAGCCGGAATTATTCCGCATCAATATTGTTCACAAACAGCAAATCGAAGAAGTGCGCACTGCACTGGCACTCGACTGATAATTACAACGAACCTTTGGTGGATGGCAACTGGCCTGCCGCGCGTGGATCGATCTCCACCGCCATGCGCAAGGCCTTGGCGAAGGCCTTGAAGATGCTTTCGATGCGGTGATGATTGTTGTCGGCATAGATGTTTTCAATGTGCAGCGTAATGCCGCCCGCCTGTGCAATGCTGTGAAAAAATTCACGGAACAATTCTGTTTCCATCTGTTCGCCAAGGCGGTCAACGGTGAAATTCACCTTCCACACCAGATAGGGACGATTGGACAAATCCAGTGCAACGCGTGACAACGCTTCATCCATTGGCACATAGGCATGGCCGTAACGGCGGATGCCGCGCTTATCACCCAGCGCTTCCTTGATCGCCTGCCCCAGTGCAATGCCCGTGTCTTCGACAGAATGATGAGAATCGATATGCAGGTCGCCCTTGCAGCGCGTGACGAGATCCAGCAACCCATGTTTGGCCAATTGATCCAGCATGTGGTCAAAAAATCCAATGCCCGTCTGGTTGTCGGCAGTACCGGTGCCATTGAGATTGACGGAGACGGAAATATCCGTCTCCTTGGTTTTGCGGCTGATCGTGGCGTTTCTTGTGGCCGTCATATCTTAGTGCTGAACCGGTTCGTTCTTCGTTGTGCGCATCAGTGAAACAACGATCCCCGCGCCCAGAATAACGATCGTGAGGCCGAGCGACAATGCCGCCGGGAAGTGACCGAAGAACTGGCTGTAAAACACCTTGGCGGAAATAAACATCAGCAGGATAGCCAGCGAATATTTCAGGTAAACAAAACGGTGAATGATATGCTCCATAGCAAAGAACACAGCCCGCAAACCAAGGATCGCAAAGATATTGGCGGTGAACACGATGTAGGGGTCCTGCGTGATGGCGAGCGCCGCCGGGACGGAATCGAACGCGAACAACAGGTCGGTCAGTTCAATCACGCACAGCGCGAGGAACAACGGCGTGGCGTGCCACACGGCCTTGCCGGCGCCTTGCAGGATGGGCGTCTTGATAAAGAATTTATGCCCCTCGATTTCATGGGTCACCCGCAAATGCTTGGCCAGGAATTTAGAAATTGGTTTTTGCGAATAATCTTCCCGCTCTTCTTCGCCCGCGACAAAGAATAATTTGATCCCGGTGTAGAACAGGATGGCGGCAAAAACCAGAAGAACCCAGTCATATTGCTGAACCAGCGCCGCACCGGCGGCAATGGTGGCCCCGCGCAGGATAACCACGCCGATGATCCCGTAAACCAGCAAACGGTGTTGGTATTGCCGCGGGATGGAAAAGCTCGCGAAAATAACCGACATGACGAACAGGTTATCGAGCGAGAGCGTCTGTTCGATAATATAGACCGTATAATAATCCATCGCATCGCTGGACCCGTTACGGAACCAGACCCACAAACCAAACAGCAAGCCAAAGGACACGTACACACTGGCGAGCTTGAGGGATTCCTTCATCTCGATGACATGGTCATGTTTGTTGAACACGCAAAGATCGAGGAACAGGACGGTTGTCACAAACCCCATCAGCGCGAGCCAAACCCAGACGGCTTCGCCCAAAAACGGCTGTGTCAAAAATTCCATCATCGCATTGTTCCTGCTTGCTAAGTTAATCAGGCAACAATGTATAGGAACAGGCAAAAACCGCAAGGCTTAGGTTCCTTGTGGCTCTCTCTTTCGGGCGTGTTTAGGGCGTTGGGCTACCCGGGCGCGGAAGATTGGGGCGGAACCCCACACGCTTGCCAAGCCCGGTTCCTCTTGTTTCGGATGGTGCCAAAATATCTGCGGCCTCCGCGGGCGTAGGCTCATCGTCTTCAACCTCCGATACCGCTTCCGGTGCTAAAGGTTTTTCCCTTTCTGCCTCCAGCGTTTTGGCGCGGGCGGCCGTGCGAATTTCTTCTCCGTGATATTCATAGGCGCCACCTGCCGCACTGGCAAAGGTTAGGCCGATTCCTGACAGCATCAGGTCCCGATTGACAATTCCAAGCCCTAACATAGCGATCCCGGCCGCACCCATAATGGCGGGGCCGAGTTTCTCGGCCGTAAAATGCGGGGCCTCTGCAACGCCTGCGGCAATATTGTTAATGGCTTTAATAGGGTTCCTGACAACGGCACTGGCAAAATGCCCTGCGAGTTGGAAACCTTCTAACACTACGCTTTTATGTTTCATGTCTATTCTCCCTGTGTGTTTGTGGTCTTTTTATTTCTTATTATTATAGATTGGCTTCGGGCGATTTGGGTGTCGATGTCTCCACCCGCCTTTCCGCGCCTATTCCGTTGATCGTGTCCTGTGCTTTGGGAGATTGTCTTTTGCCGATACGGCAAGATGCCAGATCCGCGAAAGCGGATTTCTGTATGTCATTTTAGTCTCCCTGTTGGTCGTCTTCTATAATTTTTTGTTACTGATCAGCCTACACGAAAACACAAAAATTTCAATGGAAATCGATTTTCGGGCTATGTCCGCCCCAGCCCGGATGAACACCCAAGATCGTTTTGGACTTGTTGATGGTATGTGACAACTATCTAGGACAAGGCGTCCAAACACTTATGGCTCAGAACCTTACCTACCGCTTGTGCATCCCACAGTCTCCCCGTTTAACGCCTGATTCTACCATGTTAACCATGATGAAACCGCAAGGCAGGGTCCCACCGTTTTTTCTTGCGATTTTTAATAATCGCGGGTAAATTCCGCAAAACTTATAAAAAGACTTAACTTAAATGAAGGTGTGAAAATGAAACTCTGCGATACCATGCATCGTGTGTCGGGCTTCCTGAA
>CAZUYV010000128.1:0-5666 GCA_964624435.1 uncultured Micavibrio sp.
GGCATGAAAAGACCATTTAGGGATCGCATGACGGCAAAAAAGAAAAGCACGGATTACGATGTCATTATCGCGGGCGGCGGGCCGGCGGGATGCGCCATGGCGGCCCTTCTTGGCCAATCCGGCATCAAGGTCGTCTGCATTGACCGGGAAGCGCCGGCAAAAACCATAGCTCCCATCTTCGATGGCCGCACCACCGCCATTTCCTTTGGATCGCGTCGCGTGCTGGAAGTCGCAGGCGTATGGCAGAACCTTGAAAAACAGGGCTGCGCCATCCAGGATATCAAGATCACGGATAACGGATCGCCCGTTTTACTCGAATTTCTGGCTCAGGATGTTGGTGCCGATGCCTTCGGCTGGGTGATTGAAAACCGCATCCTGCGCAGCAACCTTTATAAAACCCTGCAATCCCTCAAGACCGTTTCCCACATCGCCCCCGCCGGAATCGTCGATTACAAAGTCGATAATGATGGCGTTGATGTTATTCTGAACGATGGAAAAACCCTACGCGCCCAACTCGTGATTGGCGCTGATGGCCGCAACTCCTTTACGCGCGAATGGATGGGTATTGGCACACGTGGCTGGTCCTATCGTCAACGCGCCATCGTTTGTGTTGTCGCACACGAAAAACCGCACAATAATATTGCAACCGAAGATTTCCGAAGCGATGGCCCCTTCGCCATATTGCCGATGCTCGATGACGAAAAAGGGAAACATCGCTCTGCCCTCGTCTGGACGGAACACGCATCGGAAAAATCATCCTCGATCCATTGGGACGATAAAGTCTTTCAGGCCGCGCTCACCGAACGTTTTCCCGCCATGTATGGCAAGATCTCTGGCATAGGTCCGCGCTTTTCCTACCCGCTCGGCCTCATTCACGCGCACACCTATATAGGCCCGCGCATGGCCCTTATAGCCGATGCCGCACATGGTATTCACCCTATCGCGGGGCAGGGTCTCAATATCGGTCTGCGTGATGTTGCGGCGCTGGCGGAATTTCTGGCAGGGGCGAAAGATTGTGGCGATCCTGATATCTTGCAGTCTTATGAACGAGCGCGCCGCTTTGACAACATGACCATGGCAGCCGCTACTGATGGGCTGAACAAATTATTTTCCAATGATATCACGCCGCTGCGGATACTACGCAAGGCGGGCTTGCGGATGGTGGCGCATATCCCCCCGGCGAAACGATTCTTCATGCGGCACGCAATGGGATCAGGCGGTCTGCTCCCTTCCCTCGTTCGCGACGGCAAACAATCCTAAAGCTAATCTAGAAGAAGCTGGTTTTTCCATTCCGGAGGGCGAACACGATATGGATCGCTTGACATGATCACCGGCAGAACCTTGTTGGCTTGCTCGATAATAACCGGGCCTACCGATTGACGATTGCGAATGATGTCTGTAATGCGCATTCCCATCTTCTCATCCGGACCGAATTTGCATTCGAACATCTCCAGTTTGAATTCACCAAACGCATCAATGCTGGTGAAATAAATCCGCACCGCGGTTTTTGATCCTTCAAGATTGATATGGCGAATGGTGTTCGGATATTGCGTCTGCATTTCCAGCAGAGTGGAGCAAATGCCATAGGCCATGGACCCCTTTTGCGGTTGGCAGGAATACACCATCATCATGACGATCAGCAGGATAACGCCAATTACACCGCCAACAATAACTTTCTTTTCCTTGTAAATGGGAAGCGGTGCATCCGTATCTTCTTCTTTTTTGCGAGCATCCGCACTCAACGCAGCATCGATGGAGATATCTTCGCTGCCAGCACTCGCGGCAGTGGATCCGTAATCGGCAGGATCATGGGGATCCTGTGGTTTTACGTCCTTATCGTTATCGCTGGCTGTGTCGTCCTCGGCCATCGTGGATCACGCTGTCACTTCGTCTGGATTTCGGAGCTTGGTCTGGCTGGCATCAACCAGTTCATTGACGATCTCTTCCACCACCTGGCTGACGGCGGCAGAACGAAGCTCGCCTTTTTCAGCCAGCATCATCACACGGCGTTTGATTTCACCGCGCGCAGAACCGCCGGGGAAGTTGACAGCCAGCATTTGGCGGGCACGACCCGCACCCAGCTTGGCGTAAAGACGGGAACGAATGGAAACGTCTTCCGCGGACGTTGAAAGCGCCCAGAGTTCAATAGGGCCGAGCGTATTGATCAGATGTTGTTCATACTTGCCTTCGACCGTACCGAGAACGAAAAGCGCGGGAGCGCCACCAGCGCGCGGGCCAGTAAGTTTAAACCGTATGATATTACGCGCGGTTTGCGACAGGCCAAACCGCTCACGGATATTGTCGACAGCAGCATCGGAAATCGCGGCGCCAAGCACCCAGATACCCGTTGCCAGATCCACCATGTCATTGTCAAAGTCGTCTAGCAATTGGGAGGAGAGTGCAATCTGCACCCCGCGTTTACGCCCTTCCCGAACATCGCGTACAACCTGCGCACGCACGGAATTGGATTTCGATGTGCGGTGGAATTCGTCATAGCAAAGCCGCTTCGGCGTTTCCATGATGTTCTGAATTCGCAGTTCATGGTGCAAGCGATATTTTTCGGGGATGTGTTCAATCATCTCCATCCCAACCCACCAGCTGCGTACCAGAACGTGACGCGCCAGCATGTACATGATAGAGGTTTGGCGGTCAGCGGAATCATCGCCCTGCGGTGACACGTCCATCAGGTCGAGCGAACAAACGCGGGCATTACCGACATCAAAGCGTGTGATACCGGCAAGAATCGGGAATTCACGAATGGAAGATGTGATCATCCGTTCGAACGCGTTGATCACATTCTCCGCCGTCATACCGACAGAGGTTTGCTCCAGAAGAGACCTGATCTGTGGACGACGTGATGCCGTGATGGCATCGGATAATGTTGGAACGGCGTGACGTTGTGCAAGGCCCGCCACATGCGATTCACCCAGATCGAACATCCGGTCCACCACATCCCACCAATAGGGATCGGTCGGCAAATGCAGGTTGTGTTTTTGAATCGCTTCGTCCACTTCCGGGTCTAGGCGCGGCAGATAGGGGCGTGGTTCCGCATTGGCGGCCGTATCATCGCGCCAGCGATACATCTCATCAACGACAAGACCGGCAAGTTGCTGAATACCATCATAGGGGCGTTCCATGCCCGGCGCCGTACACAACAATGTGATCAATTCAACAAGGTAAGCCCGTTCATCCAGCATCGGCGCGCGGCATCCAAGCTGTGTGTCGAATGGGTTTACCGCATATTGCTGCGTCATCTGCAAACGATATGACATGGCTTCGTGCTGACGCGCTTCTGGTAACGCTTCCTTGATCAGGGAAATCATCCCCGATGACGATGGGCCGATATCGATGATCGCAACATACGGCAATTGCGAGAGGCCGGGCGTCAGGCAGCAGGCAAGGTTTGTGGAGTTCAGCAAAACGGATTTACCGGCCCCTGGCTGGGCAAAAATAAGATCGAACCATGTGGTGGTAACGTTCGTCCCGGTCTGGTATGGCCAGACTTTACCATCAGGCGTCCTGAACAACATCGCGCCTTTTTCGAACGGCGATGACGGCCGTTGCCATGGCATCAGCTTCATAACTTCGAACATTGGGGCAATCGCGGCGGGCGCAGTGCCCGCACAATGAATACCGAGTGCGGACGACATCACGCAATCGAGCGGATCACCGGAAAATTCCGACACCTGACAATAACCCCAGGATTCAGCTGCCTGGATAAGGTTTGACAAGCGGTCCTGCAGAAGGCGCAAATTGTCACGCGGGGCCCATGTCGCAAGGCTGATACGCATGCGCACAACGGGCTCTTTCCGCGCCATACGTTGCAAACCTTCAAGTGAGAATTTGATCTGCTTGTTCACCGCTGACGTCACGCCCATGATCGTGGCAGCGAACGTACGGAACTGCGTGCCATAGGCGCCGCCCCCTTCGATCAAGAAAGAGATACGATAGGGGACCTTGGCTTCGAACAAACGGTTCAGCAACATCGGGAACGGTGATGGATCCATCGGCGCGAGCGTCATATCGGCGCCGCCCCAGATTTGATCACCAATGCGGACAATCGATTCATTCAGCACATAGCAATCGGCAAGTGAGAGTTGCTGACGCAATGTTGGCCACACAATATCCGAAAGATCAGAACGTGTGAGCGGCGCGCGCGGTGGAATAGGTTCACCGGGCAGGCAGGCACGCCAGTCTTCGTGGGATTTGGTAGGATAGAGGTTGTTCTTGATGGTGCGAAGCGCGTCATGAACATTCATGATGTCTGCCTTGATCCCAAGCTCATCTAATGAAGAAAGAACGGCAGCCGTATAGGAACGGTGACGCGTGCGCAATGCATCAAGCGCAGCGAGCGGGTTTTGACCGTAACCTGCCTTGATCCATTTCTTCTTGCGGGTCTCAGAGACGGCGCGTTTTAATTCGTTCTTGGTCAGAACGGATGGGCGCGTCCACAAAACGTAATAGCATTCTTCGTATGAGAGGTAGCGCGAAAGATGGCGGACGCGTTCATCGAACACATCTTTTACATCCAGCTCAATCGCCTCGGCTGTTAGGCGCGATGGGCGCAGCAAATCTTCAAGATGGCGGGTGATGCGGTTGGGATCGCGCACGAAATAAACTTGCACGGCGTGGCCTTGCCGATCGAATCGCGCGCCGATCTTGATGGTCGCACCTTCGACGAGATAGTTATATTCTTCTTCCCCGATGATTTGGCGGCTTCCATCGATGCGCAGGTAGGTCACCAGCGAACCATCAGCGGCAGCAAGCGTAATTTCGTCATCCGCTGTTTCAAGACGGATAAACGATTCAAGGGACTGCTTCATCGCCGTTTGGAACGGCGCCATTATTTTGTCTAAAACCCGCATCGAACTCAGATGGTTTCGTAGGAATGTTGCTGTGTCTAAGGGTATTATACTATGTATCGATAATATAGGGGAAATTTGTGCAAGCAGGTGCTTATCCTGCGTGCGTTTCGCATTCAGCGAAAATTACGCAGCAGCCTGTTTTGCTTTTGCATAAAGTGTTTTCCACTGGCTCGGTATTTTGGCGCCGAACGGCCCATCCTTGGAACGCCAATAGGCGAGGATTTGCGGGAACTGGTTGAACTTCAATTCGCCTTCGCTGATGTTGCGGCGATCCAACGGGAAGAGGCGAATGCCGTCTAACTTATCACCACGCTGCGCATAATGTTTTGGCCCTAGAAAGTCGCGCATGACATTGGCGAGAATGAACGGATCATCGGTGGAGATACGGGCCTTGGCATCTTCGCGGCGAGCCATAATGGCATCAAGTGCGGCGCGGGCCGTATCGGCCATGGTACCTTGTGAAATGCGCGCAACATAGATTGCGCGGGCGATGTGCGAGAGTTCTGATTGCTGCAGTTCCGGAAGCCAGACCAATACGCCCGAATTCATTTGGCTGGTTTTTTCCAAATCAAAGCATTGCTGACAGAAAATGCAGGAAGAGGCCATGTTGTCGAGACGTAGATCTTCGCTATTGCCATTGATGAAATGCACTTCCTGATATTTGGCGGATTTGAATCCGCAGAAGCGGCAGGTGTGATCGTCGCGGTCGAGAACCTTCTGCCGCGCTTCAGCAATCTGCTGCGGGGTATTAGAAGAAATGGCATTGCCCGGAGTCCGGACAATGCCCAATGTAATTGGCAA
>CAZUYV010000129.1:0-5635 GCA_964624435.1 uncultured Micavibrio sp.
TATATCTTATACCCATGTCAAAAGCATTTTATGTCGAATTAAAGCATCGCGGCCTGATCCACATTGAAGGGGAAGACCGTAAATCTTTCCTGCAAGGGCTGATCAGCAACAATATGGACAGCCTCACCCCGGGCAGAATCCTCTATGCCTGTCTTTTGACGCCGCAAGGTAAATTCCTGCATGATTTCTTTGTTCATGAAGGTGATGGCTTTCTGTTGCTCGATTGCGAAGGCGGAGAGCGAGCGCAGGATCTTTTCAAACGCCTTTCGAAATTCAAACTACGATCCAAGGTAAAATTGTCTGTCGAAGAACATAATAAAGTCTTCGCTATCTTCCATGGTGATATTGGCCTCTCCGACCCACGCCACCCGGATATGGGCCGCCGTTCCTTTGAAGAACCGCAAGATATGGAAGAACGCAGTTTCGATTACTGGGATCGTCCGCGCATTGAACTTTGCATTCCCGATGGAAGCCGCGATATGGAGCGGGAAAAATCTACCCTCGCCGAAGGGCACATCGATAAACTGAATGGCGTGGACTGGAACAAGGGCTGTTACATGGGGCAGGAACTGACCGCCCGCATGCATTATCGTGGCCTTGCGAAAAAACATATCCGCACCGTGAAAATCATCGGCCCGACCCCTGCCCCCTTTACCGATCTTCCCAATGGCGGACAGATGAGATCAAGTTGCGGCGATATAGGCCTCGCGCTTTTCAAAGATGACGACACAACGAAAGTAATTGAATGACCATCAAATATGTTTTCTGGGATTCCGACAACACGCTGGTTAACACGGCCGCGCATCACTGGAACAAACATGCCGAAATCTTGAAAAAACACGGCATAACGCTCGATGAAAAATGGTCCGACCGTATCTATACCAACAATGGTGGGCAGAACTGGGACTGGCTGTCGGCGGAACTGGGCCTGAAAGTTGCCAAAAACGATTATCTCGATCAGATTGATCAATGGTATTTCGACCATATGAATGAAATTGGCATTCGCCATGGCATTCCCGAGGCTCTCGATATCCTTGATAAGGCCGGAATCCCCATGGGCGTGGTCTCCAACGGGCGTAAACGGTCTGTGATGTCCGCGCTTGATGCCAAGAGACTTTCGAACCGTTTTAAATTCATTCTCTGCATTGAAGATTACCCCGGTCGCAAGCCACAACCCGAACCCTATCTCGCTGCTCGTACGAAGATGCAGCAGATATTGGGTACATCCATCGATGTTTCAGAATGCCTCGTGATCGAAGATGATCCCAAAGGTGTAGAGGCCAGTGTGGCCGCCGGTATGCATGTCATTCATCGCGCGATTGGTGACGATAAAACGGCGGATTTTATCCAAAAATTGAAAGAATATATCGAAGTTTAAAATACCGCCGCTCGTTAGGATTTTGTTAATTTGGGGGCTGTACAACACCCTCAACAACAACAAAAAAGGTGTGTATATGACTATCGAAGAATGCATTGCAGAAGCAAAGCAAGAAATATTCGGCGTCCTCGTTTCTGATATCACGGGACAGTCCGCTCTGAATTTTGCCAAAAATTATTTTGAACCATTAATTGTCGAAGCCGAACTGGCCTTGCAAAAAATCTGCTGTATAACGCAGAATTTACGCATATGCCTGATGAAAGCCTTTGATGTTTATAAGCATAAAAGCCTCAAGCCCTATGGCGATTATCTTTGGATTATCCGGGAATGCGCTTTCCGGTTCGAACAACGTTATTCTGAACTGGTTCAAACAACCCGAATGGCTAAAGCTGTTTAACCATCATCAGCGATAAATCATCATCCATGCGATATGGGACGTGAGGTGTAACGGTTTCTCTGTCATACGTCACCCCATATCCATCGGGGATATACCCCATCTTGGTGTAGAGGATTTGCGCCGGGCCGTAATCACGCGTCAGGCCAACGCCAATACCAATCATGCTGGCCCCACGTGCGCGGGCCATACCTTCACACCACTTGATCATGGCACTGGCAATACCCAGGCGGCGCGCTGATGGCACAACGTTCAAATCCTGTATCTCGGGAATTTCGAGTTTCTTATAAAGGCTATAGCGCGGCTTCCAGTTCAAAAGACCAATGGCAACATCATTGCCATCCAACGCACCGATCAAAATCGTGCAGTTCTCCGTAAAGCACGTTTCGAAATAACCGGCATCCTGCTTACCGCATTCCGCATAAATCCGGTAGAGCGTATCAAGATCGTTTCGTGTGGCTTCGCGTAAATCAATCATGTGTTATTCCTACAGGATCGCCTTACCGCCGCGCAAGACATCATCGGCTTCTTGCGTATAGCCATCCGTCCCCTCATGCAAAACAATGCCGGCATGCAGGCGGGACGGCGTTTTTCGGTCCTTGATGGCACGGATAATCACGCGCTTGGCTTCTTCCCCTGCCCGGGGCCAGAGGGGGATGATTTCAATGGCCCCAAACCGTTTGCCAAGGCCCAATACAATTTTGTCCGTCATATCGGCACGATGAATCATGGTAAAACTGCCACCGGATTTAATCGCTGCCCACCCCGCATCGATCCAGTCTTTTAAAACCACATCTGTGCCATCATGACCTAACGCTGTCGCTTTCTTCTCCAGCGATGATACGGTATAGGTCCCCGCCTCCAGATAAGGTGGGTTGCAAATCACATGATCAAACCGTTCCGCTGCTTTAAAATCCCGAATATCGCCGGCCACAAAATCAGTGCGGCCATCCATGTTGTTCAGCGCGATATTCTGACGCGCCAAATCAATATGGTCTTCCTGAATATCGACACCCGTTATGGATGCACCCGCGACACGCCAGAGCAAGCAAAACGATGCACCGCCAACTCCGCACCCCATATCCAGAATCCGGTCGCCAGTGATGGCCGGGCAAGCCGCGGCAAGAAAAACACTGTCCATCGATGTGCGAAATCCATCCCCCGCCTGCAACAGGCGGACTTTATGATCAAGAACATGTATTTCCGGCGTTTCCATGATAGTTTCTGACATACATATTGCCTAAAACGGCTGATTGGTCTAAGTCAAGATTATGACAGCTTTAAACCCTATTGGCCGCCAAAATACAAGCTCCAGCCCGCTGGACGACCTCAGCGCTATGCTGGAAGACGACATGAAGGCCGTCAACGACATGATCGTTGCCCGCATGGATTCCCCGGTGCCGATGATCCCACAACTGGCGGGTTACCTGATCGCGGCTGGCGGAAAACGTATCCGCCCCCTGATGACGCTGGCCTCCACCGCCCTTTACAATGGCGATATGCGCCGTGCCCACCTGCTGGCGACGTCCGTTGAATTTATCCATACCGCCACCCTGCTCCATGACGATGTCGTAGATGATTCCGATGAACGCCGCGGCCAAAAATCCGCCAACGTTATTTTTGGCAATGAAGCGAGCGTTCTTGTCGGCGACTTCCTGTTCTCCCGCGCCTTCCAGTTGATGGTCGAAGACGGCAATCTGGATGTCCTGAAAATTCTATCCGATGCTTCGGCCATTATCGCGCAGGGTGAGGTTTTGCAACTGGCCACGCAGGGCAATCTTTCCACATCGATGGATGATTATCTGGAAGTCATCAAAGGCAAAACCGCCGCCTTGTTTGCTGCGGCCTGTGAGGTCGGCCCATTGATTTCCACGAATGATGTAAACGCCGCCCGCATTATGGCGGAATACGGCATGAATCTCGGCATCGCGTTCCAGATCGCCGATGACATTCTGGATTACAGCGCCAGTCAGGAAAAACTCGGCAAGGCCGTCGGAGATGATTTCCGCGAAGGTAAGATGACGGCACCGGTGATTATGGCGTTGCAGGCCGCCAACGCCGAAGAACATGGCTTTTGGAAACGGACGATGGAAAACAAGGATCAGAACGATAGCGACCTTGTACGTGCTCAATCTTTGTTACAACGTCACGGCGCCTTGGAAAAATCTATTGAGATGGCACGATCATACGCTCAGAAGGCCCGCGAGGCTTTGGCCGAAGCGCCGGATTCGCCCTACCGCGCCACACTGGACGCCCTCGCCCTCTACACGGTCGATCGTGAATTCTAAAACCCTATTCGCCGAATAATTTTCCAACCGCGTTCTTCACGGAATCTTCGGCTTTGCCTGCGCTATCGCCCAGTTTCTTTTCAATCAGTTCACGCGCCACTTTGGCTTGGCCGCTTTTGGCGGCTTGACGCACAACTTCGCCCAAAACAACCTTTGCAACCTGTTGCGGTGTTACACCGGATCCATTCTCGCCGATATTCTTCAAATGAATAGGCGGCAGATCGGTTTTGATATCTTCACCTTTCAGCAAGGCGTGGCTCACCGTAATTTCTCCATCATTGATATAAAGATTTTTGATGATGACTTTGCGGGATGTTTTTTCAGATCCATCGGACTTTGGCGATGCCGCACTGATATTCTTCTGCAATTCCTGTAAATTGGCATTTCCAACGGCATTGACCTCATAAAGAATTTTCGGCGCATTCACATTGATTGTATCGATGATCAAGGGGCCAGACCCCATCACGCTGTTCTTATCGATTTGCAAGGTCACGGAACCAATATCCATGGCGCGGGCTGCAACGAACGATTTAGGGTTTCCCAGATGAAACCCGGAAACTTCGCCCTTACCGGTGGACAGGGATACATCAACATCACGCACCGTTACATCTGTCTGGGTAATTTGTGATCCATATTTTTCGATGGCGGATTTCACAATCGCATTCAAATTGGTGTTGAGGTAAATCAGCCCACCAATCAGGACAAGCAGAACAACGGATACGGCGACAACGGCGACTTTCTTGAACATCATGGATCCTTCCATACGATATCTAGGATTGGGCTGATTTCCAAAACACTATGGCAGGATAAGACGGGAGTCAAAAGAAAGCGGGGTGAATACCCCGCTCTCCAAACTCATATCAGACTAAATTAACGCCCGATTGGAATATTCTGTTTATAGCTGGTGCCGAGATTTGGCAGTTCACCGCGGTCAAACGCATCGCGGTAATCACCCGGATGATCAGGAATGCGGCCAGGTTGAAAGCTCGCATAAGGGTCGCGTACGATGTGGTAATTGTTTTGAAGCCGGGCTTGTTCCTGCGCGATGATGTAATTCTGACGGTTGACCAGATCCTGCTGTGTCAGGCCGGAATTGGTAATATAGGGCGGGTAATAAACCTGTTGTTCCTGCGCTGACGCGGCGGCAGAAAGACTAGTTACACCAGCGATAACCATCAAAAACTTTTTCATCGTACAAACTCCTCGCAAAGGAAATGAATGAAGCGGACCATAGTTCCATTTTTTGCTTGTGTATATACCCCCCATGGGTATATAATGGCCTTATGAGCCAAAAAAACCACGAAAATCCGGGCCATTTGTCCGACCTGCCGCGGGTCAACCGCATTGCGGGGCAGATTGTGGGCATTAAAAAGATGATTGAGGAGCACCGGCACTGCCCTGAAATCCTCACCCAGCTCCGGGCGATCCGCTCCGCCGTTAAGGGGCTGGAGGCCAGCATTCTTGAGCGGCATTTAAGCCATTGCCTGAGCGACAGCCTTTCCGCTGGCAACGAAGCCGACATCAAACAAAAAATCGATGAACTGAAAGACGTGTTCAAGAGGTATGATGACTAGC
>CAZUYV010000130.1:0-5618 GCA_964624435.1 uncultured Micavibrio sp.
GAAGGGTTTGAAGACATCTTCATATTGTTCTTCAGGAATGCCGGGGCCGTCATCATCGATGCAAATTTCAATCATGTCGCCGATCTTTTGTACGTTGATCCACGCCTCTGATCCATATTTCAGAGCATTGGTGATAAGGTTGGTCAGGCAGCGTTCAAAGGCCACCGGGCGCAGCATAAGTGATGGGCTGGTATGCGGTGTAAAATGAACCACTTCGCCTTCGCGGTTGGCCGCAATGGCAACACGGATGATGATATCGTTGAGATCAGTCCGAACTGGTTCTTCTCCCCCTTCGCCACGGGCGAATTGCAAATAGGCTTCAATCATTCGCTCCATATCGGCGATATCGATTTTGAGGTCGGCGACATCCGGCGTAGTTTCCATCATTTCCAGTTGCAGCTTCATCCGGGTTAGCGGCGTGCGCAGATCATGCGATACCCCGGCCAGCATGGCGGTTCTTTGCTGAACCTGCCGCCGCAACCGGTCCCGCATGTCGATAAAGGCGCGTGCCGCCTGACGCACTTCACGGGCCCCTTCTACCTTGAAGAACGGAACATCCCTGCCCTTGCCGAAACGTTCGGCGGCGATGGCAAGCCGGCGGATCGGGCGAATCTGCCCGCGCATAAAAAACACGGCGATAATCAGAAGAATAATGGATGATGCCACCATCCAGAGCAGCACAATATAACCAGAGGAGGAGAATAAACGGCGTTCGGGCGAGGCAACAATCAAGACGCCATTGGATAGCTGCACACTGACTTGCACCCATTTATCGGCATCTACACCGATATTAAAGGGGCGCTGCAATCTCTTGTTCAGTTCCTTGGACAAAGATCCGGCGATGAGATTCTCACGTGTGATGTCTTTTCGCTTGCTGTAAAAATTGGAAAGTGTCTCACCCGGCTTGAACGCCGTTGCTAGTTCCAGATGCTTCGCCGCCTTGGAATTTATGCCTTCAATAGTGCCTGTCGATTCAACCTCATCTGCAATCAGGGCAATTTCCGCCGCCACGGAAAACGACAGGCGGTTCGCCATCTTCTGCCAGTGGTTGTCGAAGAATATCCAGGTCGTGATGATCTGCACAAGAAAGAGCGGTGTCACAAGGATCAGCAGCGAACGGCCAAGCAAGGTGCGCGGAAGAAAATCCTTGATGGAACGGGTCAGTTTCATGGGGCGGTTTCCTCCTGTGCCCGCAACAAGTAACCCTTGCCGCGGATAGTCTGCAGATACCGGGGTATCTTGCTGTCTTCTTCCAGCTTTTTACGCAGGCGTGTGACCTGAACATCAATCGTGCGTTCGCCCGCATCAACACCGCAAAGATCAGCCAGATCATCGCGCGTTAAAATCGTATCGGGGCGTTGCGCCAGTGTTTTAAGCAGCGTGTCTTCCACATCGGTTAGACGGACAGTTTCATCGCCATCAACCAATTCCGGCACCAGTGGATCATAGGTCCAGCGACCGATTTTATAAATCCTGCGACCATCTGTCGCTACGGGGCGCCGGCGCAATATAGCCTGAAGGCGCAGGACCAGTTCCCGCGGATCGAATGGTTTGGTCAAATAATCATCAGCGCCGGATTCAAGGCCGGAGACCCTGTCATCCGCCTCCCCCATCGCGGTTAGAAGAATAATGGGAAGATCGCCGTGGGTTTTGCGCAGTTCGGTGGTCAGGGAACGCCCATCCTGCCCCGGCATCATGACATCGAGCACCAGCGCATCAAATAATCCAACGGCCATGATGTCCTTCGCTGCCGCGGCATCCTGCGCCGTGAAAGACAAAAACCCATGTTCATTTAAATAACGGCTAACCAGCGTGCACAGACGATCATCGTCATCCACGACCAGAATGTGGGGAAGGTTTTGAAAGTCCTGCGGGATTTGCGTCTGGGCCATCCTCTTTTTCTAACAGCAATGCAGCCCTGAAACAATATCAAGGCGTGGAGGCCTTGCATTTTACCGCTTTTCCGGAAAAGATAACTGCAGCAATTAGAAGGATATCATCATGGCTCAGGCGTTTAGCGACCGCGACGGACTAATCTGGTTTGACGGGAAAATCATCCCGTGGCGCGAAGCCAACGTGCATATCCTGACTCATGGGCTGCATTACGCCAGCGCGGTGTTTGAGGGCGAGCGTTGCTATTCTGGCAATATCTTCAAAAGCACCGAGCATTCACAGCGCCTGATCCGTTCCGCTACCCTTATCGACATGAAGATGGATTTGACCGTTGAACAGTTAAACAAGGCCAAGACCGATATCCTTGCCGCCAACAAGCTCACCGATGCCTATCTGCGCCCAGTTGCATGGCGCGGATCGGAGCAGATGGGAATTTCGGCGCAGGCCACCCTGACCCATGTCGCCATTGCTTGCTGGGAATGGCCCAGCTATTTCAGCCCTGAAATGCGGGAGAAAGGCATATCCCTGCAAACCGCCAAATGGCGTGCACCAATGCCGGATACGGCCCCGACCCAAAGCAAGGCAAGCTGCCTGTACTGCACCCACACCATGGCTAAGCATGCAGCCGAGGCAGCGGGCTATACCGATGCCCTGATGCTCGATTACCGCGGCCTTGTCGCCGAAGCCACCGGGGCCAACCTGTTCATGGTGAAGGACGGGGCCATCAAGACCCCTATTCCGGATTGCTTCCTCAATGGCCTGACCCGCCAGACCGTCATTCAGCTTGCCAAGGACCTTGGCCTACCTATCGAAGAGACCCGTATCAAGCCTGAGGAACTGCTGGAGGCTGATGAAATCTTCCTGACGGGCACAGCCGCTGAAGTCACCGCCGTTGGCAAAATCGACACCACGGAGTTCAAAGTCGGCCCCGTGACCCGCCAATTGCGGGAAACCTACGAGTCTCTCGTCCGGAGCAAGCCCGCAAAAGCCGCCTAAAATAATTTATCTTATTGTAATAACTAATAAAAAAGAGGTTTTTGGGACCGCTTTTTGCTTTTTCTTAATCTATTTATCTATAATGAAGGCATAATTACATAAGTTGGATTAATTGGCAGATATTCGCGATGGACAAGTAGCAGACATCAAACAGGCCTACGAAGGCCTGAATGCGCTTGCCGATGTCGATGGTCGCGGCCCGACCGATCTGGGCAATGCCCCGTTCGATGCCTATAAGGGGCTTGTAAAACGCCTTACACGCCCGATAGATGCAGACTATAAGACTGCGCCTAAGGCGAAAGTCAATGTCGGCGAAAACTTAACCGCAGGTGACCTTGGGGAAAAAGTTGGCCTGAAAAAGCAACTATCTACCATCCTCGATAAAGCCCAGAGCGGGACTCAACTGACACCATTGGAGATCAACGCCCTTGAAGGTGCGATGTATCTTGGCGGCCAGCCTGTCAGTTTTGATGGTGACTTTACCAACGATACCGACGCTATGATCAACTTCAATAGCGATTATCTTATGACACCCGGTGCCAATCTGGTTGATGTTCAGAAATACGCCTCTCAGTTGAATACCAACGCCGACACAATAGAAGGCGTGATTGCCGAGAATATTTTGGCAGCTCAGACAGAAGCTGAACGTGCGGCAGCAGAAGCCGCCGCTGCCGAAGCCGCCCTCAAAGAATCCTACAACACACGCCTTGATTCCATCCTTGTTTATAATGGCTATCTTGATCCGGCCAAAGCTGGCGATGGCTCCGCCCGCCTCACCGCCACGCATGAATTGATGCTGGATCACCAGTTTGAACTAATCGATGGCACGAACGACCTCGATGCCTTGATGGCGCAGGTCTTCAATGAAGACGGCACAACAAAGGAATCCGCAAGTCAGCCCGGCTCGCCGCTGGAAAAGGCACTGGGGTTCACCTCGGAATCCATGCTCCCAACCACATTCCGTGAGCATCTTGAAAGCGGTAACCCTAAACTGGTTTCGCTCGCTGAAAATTACATGATCGCCAAAGGTGTTACCGGTATCACAGCCGATGGCATTCTGGATCCCACCACTGCGGCAGCCGCTGAGAAGATACTGGACGCTGATGTGACCATTCCTGCGAATGTTTTTACACCAGATGGCCAGGTGAATTTTGGTGAAATTACATCGATGTCTATCCGTGGCCAGTTGCTGTTGCCAGCCGATGATCAACTCGCAAAATATCTTGATGAAGATGCACTGGAAACTATCAAGCATCTAAAATCTGAAAACGACCCTGCCCACACACAAGGGATGAGCCGCGAAGAATTTATCGCGATGGAATTGATCGATTCAGGCACAACACCACCGAAATACCAGCAATTCCTTGATGATTACAATGCGGCCAATACCAATCCTAAATTGAATGCTGTTGTGACCGTTCCCGCAATTACAGCGGAACATACAACACTGGACGTAAACGCGGAGGTGAACAATCCGGTTGGCGTCAAAGGCAATGATGAAACCGTTGTAGGCGGTTCCAGCATTCTCGGCCGTCAAGTCGAAGATGAGTCTTACGGCATGACAGAAGAAGGTACACTTGCTTTTGACGAAAGCCAGCGCGACCTGATCACAGGTGTTTATGCCGATGCCTTTCAACAATATGCTGCCGCCAATGGCGGCCAGATCACGATGTATGATGCCATGCGCATCAGCTACGGCATTAACCAGACAGATAACGAAATGTTCCTGAACGGCGCAAATGGTGCAGGCGATCCGCCTTCCGCACAGGAAGCAGCCCGCATACAGGAAGTTCTAGGTTTTGACCGCGACCCAGACCTCACGTTTGATTTGTCCGATCGTAAGAATATGACTACCCTTCTTCAGGGAACCTACATCTTCGAAAACAAGGCTGCTTTGTCCACGCAAGGCGGCGGAAATTTTGTTCAGAATTACCTAGATGGTGCCAAAAACGGTGATCCATCGATCACTATTCTGGAAGGCAGCATCGGCCGCGTGATTGTAGAAAAATATGGCGCGGAGGCCCCTGCAGCAGTGCAACCTGCTGCGCCAGTTCCAGTTACAGATCCTGACGATCCTGCATTCTATGATCAAAAAGGCCTGAAGGGCACATTTAGCCAAGCTGCGACCTTCGATCCGAATGCTGGAGCCAAAGGCGTTGATGTTGACAACGTTGCCAACGATCCCAATGCCCCTATTCAGATTATCAAACTGACGGGCGGTCCGGGTGCCCCTGGTTGGAATCCTTAGACATTGAAGCGGAACAGGATGATATCACCATCCTGCACGACGTATTCCTTGCCTTCAGAACGGTATTTTCCGGCTTCTTTCACGGCCTGCTCGCTTTTCAGCGCAACGTAATCGTCATACGTCATGACTTCGGCGCGAATATAGCCCTTTTCGAAGTCTGAGTGGATAACGCCCGCGGCCTCCGGCCCCTTTGCACCTTTGCGAACTGTCCAGGCGCGGGCCTCTTTCGGTCCTACCGTGAAGTAAGTCTGCAAGCCGAGCAGATCATAGCCCGCACGAATGATTTTGTTCAGGCCGGGTTCTTCAAGACCGATCGTGTCAAAGAATTCCTTCTTTTCCTCCGGCGTTGCCAACTGGGCGATTTCGGCTTCGATCGCGGCGGAAATAACAACGGCCCCCGCCCCTTGCGATTTTGCCATGGCTTCGACCTTTTTCGTCCACTCATTCCCGGTGGAGGCATCATCTTCGGATACGTTGCAAA
>CAZUYV010000131.1:0-4459 GCA_964624435.1 uncultured Micavibrio sp.
TTGAAAGCGAATTGAAGGACGGCAAGGCGCGGCTGAATAAGGTGGATGGGAAATTCCTGCCACAGAAGGGAGTAGCGACAAAAACTTAGAAGTACCTGAATCGAATCGAACTGTTTTTTACTTACACGAAAAGGAAACGACCATGAAAATCTCAGAAGCATACCCGTCCAAGACCCTCAAAGCGGACGACATTCAGGAAGACACGACCTACACCATCCGCGAAGTGCAGATGGAAAAACTCGGCAGCGGCGACGACGCCGACACGAAGCCGGTGGTTTATTTCGAGGAGGTTGAAAAAGGCTTTGTTCTTAACAAGACCAATGCCAGCACCATCGAAAAACTCCACGGCGACGACACCGACGATTGGATTGGCAAGAAAATCACTTTGTTCGCCACGGAAGTAGACTTCCAGGGCCGGCAGACAATGGCCATCCGCGTTCGGATGCGTAAGCCAGCCCCGCGCCCCGCTGGACGGCCCGCCCAAGCAGCGGCGCGACAGCCGGCACGGAAGCCAGCCCCGCAACAGAGCGATGAGGAACTTATCCTCGATGAGGAGGGAAACCCCATCGAGTTCTAATCTTGTTGCCCTCCAGCTTCGCGGGCGCTAACCCGTCCGCGGAGCCTTAAACGAACATGAAACTGAAAAACGGAACCATACTCGATCCCGACGATGACCTGGAAGACAAGCCTTCACTTGAAGCGCCCGGACACGTTCCGCCTGGATACAGAAAAGAACACGCACAACTTTACCGACAAGCAATCGCCATGAACCTGACCCGACAAGAAGCCTTTGAAGTAGTTGAAATTTACATGGGCCGAAAATACCGGAACGGAAAAGACTTGCCCTTATTCACCCTGAACCAGATTCACAAATTCATCACCAAATACCCGGACCAAAAGGACCGACTCAACCCGAAAAGCCCCGTACCCGTCGTCTATCACAAGTTCAAGAACAAGTAATCGCACTTCGTTTGTTTTGGGCATCGGGCATTTTTTTAGGGCACACGGATGGCACAAATTCACCAATTAAAGAATCACCCAAAACTAAGGATGCTTTCCAGGAGGTTAAACCTCCCGCTTCCTTATGCAATGGGCCTCTTATTGCATATGTGGCGGCATGGATACAAAACCGAAAGCGATTTAATCGGAACGCCCAGAGATGTAGAACGTGCCGCGGAGTGGCCCGGAAAGCCGGGGAAGTTCTTTGAGGCGGCAAGTCGCTTCTGGATTGAAGAAAGGTCCGGCGTCTGGCATTCACGCGAGCTGTACAAGTTCGCGCCCGATAATGTTCGCCGCCGGGTTTTTGGTCGAGAACGCAGAAGGACGGCTGTACATATCCGCCGGGCCAGACTCGCCAATGCCAGGATCGGACGCTACGGAAAAAAGGAATGGCGAGAGACTGTTTTGTATTGCAACGGCCATTGCACCCACTGCCATAAGCCGTTCAATAATCTTGAGATTGAGCATGTAATTCCCCTATCGCGGGGCGGGTCGCATAGCACCGAAAACATCTTGGCATCCTGCAAAGGGTGCAACATGTCTAAGGGCGCAAAAAGCGTTCTGTCTTTTGTGACGGGGTTCAAGATCGGGGGGTCCAAGTGAAATACGGAACCACCGATCATCCTAAGTTTAGTGAGCTACAGGTACTGTTGGGAAACCCGCCGAAATATGCGGTTGTTGGCTTACTTGAATGCTTGTGGATGACTACAGCGAAATGGAAGCCCGATGGAGACATCGGGAGATTCACTAATGCCCAGATCGCCCAGACTCTTGGATGGGACAAAGACCCCGACGACCTGATAAACGCCTTGGTTGAAACGGGGTGGATTGACACGGACTCGGCGTGCCGGCTGTGCATTCACGATTGGATTGACCACCGACCGACGTACATTTCCGACAGGTTCCGAAAGCGAAGCAAGTCGCCGAAAAATGCGTCTAGCGATGCCAAAAACGAACCTTTCCAGGAAATTCCCGGAAATTCCCGGAAATTCCGTTCCCAACCAATCCAATCCAATCCTAACCAATCCAATCCTAACCAATCCAATCTCCCCCAACCCCCTTCGGGGGCCGAGGGCGATCCGCCGGGGTTTGTTAAATTTTGGAAGTTGTGGCCCAGCAACGGCGAGGAACCCTTCGGCGCGTACAGCCGAAAGCAGAACCGCAGCGGATGCCTGAGAAAATGGCGTCGGTCAAATCTGGAACCCAAGGCCACTGAAATCGTGGCCGGGCTTCGGCGCTGGAAAGCGTCGGTGAACTGGATGAAAGACCGCGGCGAGTTCGTCCCCCTGCCGCTTTCGTGGATGAACCAGCAGGGCTGGAAAGACGCCCCGCTGGCAAACCAAAGCAACGAAGACGACGGCTCTGGCCCGTTCATCGCGCCAACGGAAGAGCAGATTGCGATCTTCAAGGGGGAGGCATGAACCACACCCCGGCCCAAACAGCCCTGCGCCTTTCCCGCCCCGAACTGGAAAAGGCGCTTATCGAGGCGGGCGCGGTTATCAAAAACCGCGTGGTCAAGTGCCCGTTCCACGATGACCAAAACCCATCGGGAAGTCTCTACCAGGACCAAAAACAGGTCTGGCGGTTCAAGTGCCACGGCTGCGAATTTAACGCCGACATTTTCGAGGTTCGGGCAAGGCATTCTGGGAAACTTGTGGATGACGTTCTCAAAGAATCGCGCGGTGAAATTGGACTGCCCGAACCCGCCAAGCGCACGGTCTATCCAACTCTTGAAAAGCTGGTCGCAAGCTATGAATTTCTCGGCAAGGTCCATCCGCCCTATCTCTACACCAACCCCAAAACGGGATTGCCCGATTTAGTTGTTACACGCATCGACCAGGAGAACGGCAAGAAAACCTTTCAGCAGGCCCGCCCGCAAGGCTCAGGCTTCGTTAAGGAGGGATTAAAGGGAAAGTGGCCCTTGTTTAACCGAAAACGCCTCAGCCACGCATCCACGGCGATTGTCGTCGAGGGCGAGAAGTGCGTTCAAGCCCTGACCATTGCCGGGTTCGTCGCCACGACAGGTCCGGGCGGCGCTGGCAAGTCCGATCGCGTGGATTGGACGCCGCTTGCGGGAAAGACTGTTTTCCTTTGGCCGGACGCCGATCCGCTGGATGACAAGGGCAATCGAACCGGCATAGACCACATGCGACAGGTGGCCGAGCATCTGGCAACGCTTGACCCCATGCCGAGCGTGGCGTTCATCGACCCGGACGAATTGGACTTACCGCCCAAAGGCGATGTTTATGACTACCTGAAACCCTACGGCAAGGACCGGGCCGAGATGCGCCGGGCGGTTGAGGGAGTTCTGTCTTTGGCTAGCGCGCTAGGCCCGTCCGATTCATTGGACCGGCTGATCGAGGATACTATTTCGGGAAAGCGAGAGTCCATTGCCTTGCCGTGGTCCGGCATATCTCGCATGACCCAGGCGCTATTGCCTGGAACGGTGGTTTGCATTTGCGGCGATCCGGGGACCACTAAGTCATTTTTGATATTGGATGCCGCGTCCCACTGGCATGAAAACCAGATTAAATATGCCCTGTTGATGATGGAGGATGAAAGGGAAGAGCATCTTTTGCGCGTGCTGGCCCAGATTGAGGGCAATGGCGAGTTCACCGACGCCAAATGGGTTAAGACTCATGCCGACGTAATCCGCGACGCCATGAGCCGCAACCGGGCGCTGCTGGATCAAATAGCGGCGCGCATTCATATCCCGGCCAAAGAAGATGTTTCTCTGCCGGAAGTTCTGGAATGGATCAAAGCCCAGTGCGAGGCCGGGTGCAGGGTTATCGTGGTCGATCCGGTTACTGCGGCGGACAGCGGCGGCAAGCCCTGGATTGCCGACAGAGAATTTATCATGGGCGCAAAGGCCGCTGTGCGCCGGGCCGGTGCATCGTTGATCCTTAACACCCATCCGCGCATGGGGCAAGGCAAACCCGGACTGGCTGGAATGGCCGGCGGCGCTGCTTACCCTCGATTCTCCCATACCGTTCTATGGATTCACCGGCACGATCCGCCCAAAAAGGTGACGGTCAATGGCATGTTTGGGACGCAAAAGACCACGATCAATCGAAGCATCAAAATCGCCAAGGCCAGAAACGGCAGAGGCGCGGGGCTGGAAATTGGATTTGATTTTCTGCCCGACACCCTGCGATTCGCCGAGCGGGGCATCGTGATGAAAACACACCGCGGCGAGGAAGACATGGAGGCAGAATGACCATCAATGCAATCGAAACTCGTTATAAGAACTATTTTTTTCGCTCCCGTTTAGAAGCGAGGTGGGCCGTTTTCTTTGACGCAATGAATATCAAATACCAATACGAGCCGGAGGGGTTTGTTTTGGGTAATGGCTTCCGTTATTTGCCCGACTTCTATCTGCCGGATTATAAATTGTGGGTTGAGGTCAAGGGCGATTTGTCCAACGTGACAGACGACTATTTGGAAAAGATTGTTGAGGGAA
>CAZUYV010000131.1:4469-5597 GCA_964624435.1 uncultured Micavibrio sp.
ACGACTACGGCGGCGGCTTACCCGACATGGCCAACTCGGACGGAACCACTAGAGGGTTATTGTGGTTGGTTGGGCCAATTCCATATTTTGAAATTGGCCTGCCATGCCACGCTATACTTCAGCATCATAAGGGGATGATAATTTCTCAATGCTGTTTTTCCCCAGAGATTCTTGTTTGCCCGTCAGATACATACATCACCGATGGGCCGGGGGCGCGACAGGCTATTAAGGATTATTCATTTTCGGAGGATAATTTTGTTCCTCGAAACAACCAATATATACCCGACTTTGCTGCGGGAATTATGTCTGCCTATGCCGCAGCCCGTTCCGCCCGATTTGAGTTCGGGGAAAGCGGGGCCGCATGAAGCGTGTATTCATCATCAAACCAACCGAAACCAACCTAAAGCGAGAGGCGCAGTCTTTCATCGGCCAATCGACAAAGCCAATCCGCGTTGAGATATGCGACTACCGCGAGCGGCGCACCGACCGCCAGAATCGACTGTACTGGCCGTCGCGGGTCAAACCCTTTGCCGAGTGGCTGGGCGAGCAATACGGAACCATGCCCGATGAGGACCGGGCGCACCAAGTCTTTAAGGATACTTTTCTGCGCGTGCCTGAGTGTAACCCGAACACGGGCGAGACAATGTTTGACTTGCAGGGCAATCCCATGATGCGCACGCGCAGCACCACGGAATTGAACACCGAAGAATTTACGATGTACCTGGAACAATGCGACCAGCTTTTGGAAGAGCTATGCGGAATCGTTCCCGCGCCGTGAAAATTTAACTTTTTTGGTTGCTTTTAATAGGATCGCGGCTTATTATTCCCTTGCCGTCGATCCCTTGCATGAAAGCGAGAGTCGATGGTTTCCCACGTCCATACAATTCCTGAAGGCTTGCGGCAACGCCTGACCGGCTGGGCGATCATCCACTCGCCGCCCGAATCGGTTGAGCGGTTGTTCGACGCTACGCCTACGCAGTTGCGCCAGTACCTTCCCGCGATCCTGCGCAAGCAACCCGACGCCGAGCTATTGCGTCTTTACGATGAATTTGGGCCAGTAGTCATAGCGCTTGCGCCCGACCTGCGCGAGCGTCTTTCCATCATTTCCGCCGCGGCGGACGTTGAGTT
>CAZUYV010000132.1:0-5590 GCA_964624435.1 uncultured Micavibrio sp.
ATGAACAAACGCCTGCATGACAAGGGTTTCACCAATGACCAGGTGCAATTCGTCTATGACCTTGCCGCGGAAAAGATGGTGCCGCTGGTGATCCAGATGGCGGCCGATTACCGCGCCGACCGCGAGATTGAAAAGCTGGTGGAACATTTTGGCGGCGATGAGAAATGGCGTGAAGTATCGCGTCAGTTGCTGGCCTTTGGTGAACGCGCTTTGCCAGCCGATGTGCTCGACACGCTCGCATCATCTTATGAAGGTGTTCTGGCCCTGCATCGCATGATGAAGGGGGAAGAGCCCGGCCTGTCGAAAAAATCGGAACCGCAAGGCAACCGTGAGGGCGAGTTAGAGTTGCAATCCATGATGCGCGACCCGAAATACTGGCGCGATCAGGACCCGTCCTTTATTTCAAAGGTCACGGAAGGGTTTCAGCGATTGTACGGCAACAAGTAATCATCAAAATCCCCGCTCAGGCGGGGATTTTTCTTGCTCCAGCATTAGGATAGTTCCAAAAATCCCAATCTTGAAAATTATTGTAGGAAATGCTTGCGCTTTTTCAGGCAGAGGCGTAATCCAGCGCCCAATAACAACAATAAACCTTAAGAGGGTGTAGAGAAATGCATATTACCACCGAAGGCTATGCGGAATTGCAACCGATGGCCCCAGCCTTTAAGAATGCCGCGACGTTGCCATTTGCCAATAGCCCGGCCTTCAACTGGTCAAACACGACATCCGGTTATGCCGAGCGTCATATGAGCGTTCCGGATTGTGAAGTGAATGCAGCCCGTGAGAGCCTGACAGGCATTGAATATAAAGCTGTTATGATCAGATTGTTTCAGGCGAATATCTAAAGAGAATAAAAAACCCGGCATCATCGCCGGGTTCTTTTTATTGTTAAGCCATTTGGCTTTCGACGAATTCGCGGGTGACGTAGTCATCAACCACTTGTTTGAATTTTTGGGACACATCGCGTTCAATCGCTTCGAATTGAATGGCGAGGCGGTCGCGGGTTTTGCGAACGACCTTGCCGCGCTGGGCGATATCGAGAAGACGGTCGCGCAGGCGGAATTTCATGGTGATTTCGACCGGTGCATTGACGGTGAACATACGGTCATCGGCATGGATCAGGATGCCGCCATCGCTCCAGTTATGGACAGGGTAGGCCTTGCCATCGATCATCGTGATGCAATTGTCGGCCGAGCGGCGCGGGCTGGCGCGGCGGCTGTTCATGTCGTTGTCGTCATTGGCGCGAAAAGTGCTGAGTTCCATGATCTTCGTCCCTGTTGTATTCAATATGGCAAATGTATAGCGGACTCATAGGCGTCCTGACAACAATAATTATGTCTCCAGAGGCCGCTGGCAACATATTTCTCTAAAATAACGCTTGACATTGTAGGATAATATTCCTATATTGATTTTAACAACGCCCGAACTGCGTCTTCATGACACGCAACCCCGGGCGTTTTGTTTTTCCACTGTGTCACCCCCGCCCATGTGCGGGGGTCTGGTTAAAAGGAATGCGGCGTTGCCGCATACTTCCCGGATCCCCGCTATGCAAGCAGGCTTCGCCTGTGCCGCGGGGATGACAATGAAAAAGAAATTATGCGGAAAACGATTTATCGCCCGCGAACCTCCCGGTTTGAATGTTTGGCCCCCTCAGACAACCAGCTTCGCCGGTTCATCCCAACATCCCATTTATGAGGTATCGCATGTCTACAACCATCGATACGGCCTTTACCAAGCAATTCGAACGTGAAGTGCATGAGGCCTATCAGCGCCAGGGTTCCAAACTCCGGAACACGGTGCGATCCATTAACAATGTCAAGGGTGCCAGCACGATCTTCCAGAAGGTCGGCAAGGGCACAGCCTCCACCAAATCAACCCACGGCATGGTGCCGGTCATGAATCTTGACCACACCAATGTCGAATGCACGTTGCAGGATTTTTATGCCGGCGACTGGGTCGATCGTCTTGACGAACTGAAAACCAATATCCCTGAACGTCAGGTGATCGCATCTGCCGGTGCGAATGCGCTGGGGCGTAAAACAGATGAGTTGATCATCAACGCGCTCGCCGCGGCCAGCACCCATGTTGTTGTCGAGGCCAACACAGGCCTGACCAAGAACAAGGTGATGGATGCGTTTGAAATCTTCGGCGCCAATGACGTGCCGGATGATGGCCAGCGTTATGCTGTCGTTGGCTGGAAACAATGGACGAACCTGTTGTCTTTGCCGGAGTTTTCCAATGCCGATTATGTCGGTGCTGCGAACCTTCCGTACACGGCGGCAACACAGGCCAAGCAATGGCTGGGCACGATCTGGATCCCGCATACGGGCCTTCCGGTCGCATCGGACATCCGCAAATGTTTCTTCTTCCACAAAACCGCCATCGGTCATGCCTCCAGTTCTGATGTCCAATCGGATATCAGCTGGCACGGCGACCGCGCGGCGCACTTCGTCAACAACATGATGAGCCAGGGCGCAAGCCTGATCGATTCAGCCGGTGTTGTTGTCATCGAGTGTGACGAGACCCCGGATTAATGGAAGGAAAATAAATTATGGCTTTAGCTTTATCTGAACTCAGCGTTCTGGCCTACGCCAACAACTTCACCCTGTGGCATTACAAAACCATAGACAGTGCGGTGACAGGCGGCGGCTATTTCAACAATGCAGCCGACACCATGCGTATCGGTGATCTTATTATTGCGAATCTCGATACCGACGGGACGCCATCGACGAAGTTTTACATCGTCACTGGCAATTCCGGCGGCACTGTCGCAGTTACAGTTTATTCTTAAACAGTAACCCCTCCACACGTGACAGCGGCTTTGAGCGTTTTTTGCGGCCCCATCGTCCTCCCTTCGTTTGCGGGACGCCACGCTCGCCTATTCAAAAGCCTGCCGGACGTCGGGACATTCGCAAAATCCGCCTTCCCGGACCCAAAAAGCCGGGGAGGCGGGCCTTTTCCCGAATCGCCGATGCGTGGCCGAAAAAGGGCAAAATTGGGATTTTCTTAATTTTACAAAGGGATAGGAGAATCCATTTGCCTTTTTCCTGCCGCTTTTGCTATTAATCATTCATTAATAAAATCGAAGACGACAGAAACGGCACCAGAGGGCCAAAAACTGTGACACCAGGGCGCAAAACAAATCTGCACTATGTTCCATGGAATGGAAATATCGAGACACATATCGATGAATCGCGTGCGAACTCTCTTCTCATCACTGAGACACCAGACGTATCCAAAATTTTGACGGCACAAATTCAGCGCATGACTGATGCAGGTGTTGAAGGTTTCCGTTATGCACTGCCAACCGCCAATGGCGTTGTTGTCAGCTGCGACAATCCACAGCAGGCATATGATGCGGTGTACGGTCTTTCGAATGTTGTCAAGTTCAGCAGCCAGCAAAAGACACCGGTTGCAGCGAATGCAAACGGCCTGACATCTATTTTTGGCCTTGAAGCACAAGGTAATCTGCATCACGCCCCGAAAATGCATGCGATGTTCGACCGCGCGACAAAGGGCCTTACATTGGACGAACGCACATTGGATGTTCCGGCCCTCGCAGCCTAAGCTAACGAAACAGAATTTTTAAAACGGCCTCCAAACGGGGGCCGTTTTCTTTTTGACCTCATTTTTCCAAGGAGAATTTCATGGCCTTAAACGACGTGGCGCTTTGCAGCCGCGCGCTGATCCGTATTGGCGCGGCGCCCATTACTTCTTTTGCCGACGGCACGGCCGAATCCGAGATAGCGGGGGCTTTGTTTGCGCCCGTGCGGGATGCGCTTCTATCCTCCTACACATGGACCTTCGCGATGGGGCAGGCGAATCTGACGCCGCTGGTCGATGCGCCGTTGGCCGACTATCAAAAAGCGTTCGCGCTTCCCAATGATTTTCTGCGCGCGATTTCCGCCGGATCAGGCGGGAGGGGCAGGGGCATGCATTACCGCATTGCCCGTGGCGCGCTGCACACCAATGCCGAAAACGTTACCCTGACCTATATCTTTCGGCCCGAGGAAGAAGAGTTCCCACCATTTTTCGATATCGCGTTGATTACGCGCCTGTCGGCCGAATTCTGTATTCCGATCACGGAAAGCACGAACCGCGCCGATGCGATGATCCGCATGGCCGATTATGAATTCGCCCGTGCGCGCCAGATCGATGCGCAGCAGGATTCACCCAACAGAATTGAAGATTTCACCTTGATCGATGTGCGGGGGTAATATGGGACGGGTTCGACAATCAAAAACCAATTTCACCGCCGGTGAAATCAGTCGCGATCTTCTGGGCCGTGGTGATTTGCGTGCGTACGACAATGGCGCCAAGACATTGCGGAATATGTTTATCTTTCCCACCGGTGGCATTACGCGCCGCGCCGGGCTTTCCTATATCGACACGGCCGAGGGCGATGGGCGGTTGATTTCCTTTGAATTCAACACGGAACAAACCTATCTGCTGGTGCTTACCCATCAGGAAATCAATATCTATGTCTCGGGCATCAAGATTGCGACCTTATCCGCCCCCTGGACCCTGGCGCAGATACCGCAAGTGACATGGACGCAAAGCGCCGATACGTTGCTGCTGGTCCATCCCGATGTTGTGCCGAAAAAACTGATCCGTGATGCGCTCGGCAATTTCGTCCTGCAGGATTGGGCCTATTTCACCGACAATAACGTGATTTTCCAGCCTCATTATAAATTCGCCGATAGTGCCATGACCATCACGCCGAGTGCGACAACGGGGACGATCACACTCACAACCTCCGGCAATTTTTTCGAAAGCGGGCATGCCGGGACGCGGATGCAGATCGGTGGCAAGGAAGTTGATGTTATTTCCATCAGTTCGCCTACAGTGGCGACCGCCACAGTCGTACAGACATTGGCGGCAAGCGCGGCCACGATTGATTGGGCGGAATCGGCGTTTTCGCCTGTGCGCGGTTATCCCGCCAGTGTCGCATTTCATCAGGACAGGTTGGTGATAGGCGGATCGCGCGATTTGCCCAACCGATTGTGGTTTTCCAAGAGCGGCGATCTGTTCAATTTCGATCTTGGCACTGGCCTCGATGATGAATCGATTGAGTTTGCGATCCTCTCCGATCAGGTCAACGCCATTCGCGGAATATTTTCCGGCCGCCATTTGCAGGTTTTCACTAGCGGCGCTGAATGGATGGTGACGGGTGACCCGTTGACGCCGGAAACGGTGCAGCTCAACCGCCAAACGCGCGTGGGATCACGCATCGACCGTTATATTCCACCGGTGACGGTGGATGGGGCGACCATGTTCGTGGCGCGCAACGGGCGAGAGATGCGAGAGTTCCTCTATACCGATGTGGAGCAGGCCTATCAGGCGACCGATCTTGCGCTGGTGTCACGGCATATCCTTGGCCGCCCAGTCGATCAGGATTTCGATGCGCTGAACAGGTTGCTGTTTATCGTGCGGGATGATGGCAAGTTTGCCACACTCACGATTTACCGCGCCGAAACGGTGGCCGCCTGGACCTTGCATGAAACGCAGGGATTTGTGAAATCCGTATCCGTGGTTGGCGATGACGTGTTTCTGTTAATCAATCGCGATGGTGATTATTTTATCGAAATGT
>CAZUYV010000133.1:0-5441 GCA_964624435.1 uncultured Micavibrio sp.
CGGTGTGTTGGAGATACGGGCGAGTGTTAGTCGGTTGGTCAATGCATTAACGAGTGATGACTTTCCGACATTGGAGCGCCCGGCAAAGGCAATCTCGCCCTTGTTGGGTTCCGGCAATTGTTCGAGCTTGGCCGAGCCCCAGATAAAATCGCAGGGGCCTGAAAATATTTTCCGGGCCTCTTCGATTTGCGCGTCAGTGAATTCAGACTCGCTCACTTCTTTTTCTTCTTCTTTGGTTTTGCCGCCGTAATTGGCTTCGATGGGCCATTATCCCCACTCAGGGCGTCTTCAATCGCTTCTTCCGCGACCTGCAATTCAGGGTGAATGATCGGCCCATCCTTGATTTCTTTTTCAAGATCCTTTTCCAGCTTGTCTTTGCTGAACATATGGATAGGCACACCCATCGATTTCATGATCACCATCTGCTGGATGATCGCGAGGATGTTGTTAATCGTCCAGTACAGAACAAGCCCACTCGCAAAACCCGCCATCACGAAGGTCATGAAATACGGCATAATGGCAATCATACGGGCCTGAATAGGGTCTTCCGGTGGCGGTGAAATATTCCGCTGCACGATCATGGCAAGCATCATCAGAAGAGGCAAAGCACCAATCATCAGGAAACTTGGCGGCGTCCATGGAATCAGGCCAAACAGGTTGAAAATGGTCGTCGGGTCTTTGGCAGACAAGTCCGTGATCCAGCCATAGAAAGGCGCATGACGCATCTCGATGGTGTTGGATAAAACCTTATAGAGAGCAAAGAAGACAGGAATTTGCACAAGGATTGGCAGACAACCCGCCATCGGGTTGACGCTGTGTTTTTGATACAGTTTTACAAGTTCTTCTTGCAGCTTTTGCTTGTCGTCCTTGTATTGCTGACGCAGCTCATACATTTCCGGAGAGACTTTGCGCATCTTGGCGAAAGATTTGTAAGACGTGTTGGCCAGCGGGAACACGAAGATCCGCAGCACACAGGTAAACAGAATAATCGCGATCCCGAAATTGCCGGTGAGGCCGTAGAGGAAATTGATTGCAAGGAAGAATGGCTTGGTCAGGAAATAGAACCATCCAAAATCCACCGCGAGGTCGAAATGAGGGACTTTCCATTGATCTTCGTATTTTTCCAGCAGGGCCAGTTTCTTGGTGCCGGAGAAAACGTGAACAGTCGATGAAGCCTTCTCACCAGAAGCAACGGAAACTTCCGATCCTGTATAATCGCTCTGGAAACGATCTTTGGTGGTTTCATTGATCGCGGGCGATTTGATAAAACGGAAACGGTATTGTTGATTTTGATCGGCTGGGATCAGCGCCGTCAGCCAGTATTTACCGGTGATGCCGATCCAGCCTGCATTGGCTGTAAATATTTCTTCTGGCTTCTTCTTAAAGTTTTTATAGGTGCGCTCCTCAAGGCTTTCCCCGATAAAGCCGATCGGGCCTTCATGAATAACGCCCTGATTGAGGAAGTCTTCGGGCAGGCCGTGTTCTGTCACCAGCGCGAATGGGTAAAGTTTCAATTCCTTGCCGGAATTGTTGATGACCTGATTGTCGATGGTGAAGCCAAAATCTTCACTCAGCGTAAATGTTTTTTCAAACGTTACGCCGGATGCATTGGTAGTGGACAGCGTCACCGGGGTTGTCGGTGTTAAACGATTGCCGCTCTTGAGTGTCCAGACCGTATCGGCATCTGGAATATCTGTTGCATCTTTGCCGGCAATCCAGCCTGTTTCAACATAGCGTGGGTTCGCTGTACGGGCTGGAGAAAGAACATTCACCAGCTCCTTCTTGTCGACCTCTTTGTAATATTGTTTGAGGACGAGATCATCGAGGCGCGCGCCTTTCAGATTGATGCTGCCAGTGATAGATTCATTTTCCAGTGGAACACGACTGGTTCCTGCAACGATTTCTTCGCGCGGTTTAACAACGGCGGTATCCAAAATTTCTGACGGCGCATTCGCAATGATGGCGGCGCGATTGGCGGCAGCGGCCTTTGCGGCCTCGCGCATCGCTTCTGCATGTGGACGGGCAACGAAGTAATCATAGCCGAGCCACATCGAAATCGCGATCACAGCGAAGATGATAAGATTGCGACGATCTTGTGGGTGCATCTGGTCTGGGTTATTCATTCACTTTGGTCTTTCGTTGCAGTGGCCGGATGCCCGCAGGGGCATGAGCCGCGTTTATAGCCGAGGATGTCTTTCCAATCAATGCTGGCGGGCACAGGATCGATCATTTCGCCTTTATGATAAGGATGGCACTTACAAATGCGTTTTGCCGCCAGAACCACGCCTTTGCCCGCACCATGGCGATCAATCGCTTCATGCGCATAGGCCGAGCAGGTCGGGTAGAACCGGCAGTTCGGCCCCGTCAGGGGCGACAGGATATAGGCGTAGACGCGGATCAGGAATTTCAGCACAGTTTTCATGACGTGACATGCCCCAGTTTTTCAAGGCACCAATGTAGATCACGTTTCAAATCCGTGTAGATGCGCGTTGCGGTCTCCTTGCGCGCAATCAGAATGTAATCCATGCCATGTTTGCCGTACGTGGGTAGAATGTCGCGGGCCGCGGCGCGCAGGCGGCGTTTCATGCGGTTGCGGCGTACAGCGGATTTTTCCAGTTTCTTGGTGACGGTGATGCCAAGGCGGCGTTTGCTCAGATCGTTGGGCAGTGTCAGAACAATCATTCCCTTGGCCACCCATTTTTGCGCCACACCTTGCGAGCGCAAAAAATCAGACCGCTTTTGCAAGCGGTCCAGATTCATCATTTCTTGTTTGGTTGCTTTCATAGCCATTCTCCGGGGGCGTAGGGTTCACCCTTGCCGCCGGGCGGCGATTAGGCGCTCAGGCGCTTGCGGCCAATGGCGCGGCGGCGCGACAGGATTTTACGGCCATCAGCTGTTGCCATACGGGCACGGAAACCGTGACGGCGGGCGCGAACGAGGCGGCTTGGTTGGTATGTACGTTTCATGGCGTTTTTCCGTTAATCTTTGCTGGTTTTCTTAAATTCTTGGGCAGTTTGTATAGGGGAATCCCGTCCTTGTCAATTTTTCTTGCGAATTAACCACTCGGGCGTCATAGTATGGTAGGATGATATTGTAAATCAGGGACTTAAGTCTGTTCCCGCCATAATTTATGTCAATGACTAAACAAGGGCACTGCCAAGAATGTATTTAGATAACAACTGGACCCCGGTTGAAGGGGACGAACTGACAGGTTTTCTGGATCAGGTTAACCCGATCGGCGGCAAATACAAAGTCTCCGCAACGACCACCAAGGTCCAGTACCGGATGCTGCCCTTCTATGACAACGTCGCGATGATCCGCGTAAAAGACCCGGCATGGACGCCTGGCAACCTCTATATCTATTACCTGACCGACCAGGGCAATTTGTACTGGCTGAACGGGACTTCCCCGCCAATCCATGAGATTAATGCCAAGGCACCGGTCAAAATTACCGATGAAAACGTCATCGAATATTTACGTTTCTTCTGTTTCTTCGTGCGTGGTGAAGAAGGCCCGTTCCTGATCGCCGAGAGCATGGATGACCCCTATATCCCGAAAAACATCGATGAACGGACCCGCTCTGTGATCGAAGGGACCATCCGTCCTGCCTCCTATGAAGGCAAGAACGAGAAGGATAATTTCATGTGCGATGCCGTGGTCTATTATTCAAACGCCCTGTTTATCGCCAATTTCGCGGTACAGCCCGGCGGCATGATCGAAATGCTGGATGATGAGCCTATTGCGGCGGATCTTTCGGTAAAGGTCGATGCTCCCATTGCCTAACCACAACCGTTTGTATTTAAACGATAATTTTTGAGAAAAATGGCCGACTTTGGCCATTTCCTTTGTAAATTTCCATTCGTCAAAAACCCTGTGATATACTTTTAGCATAAGGGGTTAAAAACCAGGGATCCTATGAAGAAACACTTTAAATCCATTGGCTTAAGGCTATCGGCAGCGATCTTCGCGCTTGTCCTTTCATCGCCTATGGCCTTTGCGGCCGGGGTTGGGGAAGCCGGCGCTGGCGCTGTGAATTCAGGCGCAGCGGGTGGCGCAGGTGGCGATACACTGGGCGATGTCATTGGCACATTGACCACTAGCACATCGAATATCACATGGTTGTTTTCGGCCTTCAGTTACCTTGCCGGTCTTTTCTTTGGCTTCCTTGCCATCATGAAAACCAAGGACCATGTTGAAAACCCCAATCAAACTCCGATCTGGGATCCCCTAAAACGCACTCTTGCGGCCGGTTCCTTCTTTGCCCTCCCCACTGTGGTTCGCGCTGTTATAACAAGCGTGAGCGGCGATGGGGATGCTGGCTTTGATGATGGTGGATTTAGCGGATCATCATCGGGCGATGGCCTCGATGCGATGATCGTCAAGCTGATGTCGGACATTTTTGTTCCGGCGCAACATCTCTTCGGATGGTTTGGTTATATCGCGGGAATTTTGCTGGTGCTGGTGGGTATTTCCCGCCTTTTGAAATCGGAACAGGATGGTCCGCGTGGCCCGACAGGCATCGGCACAATCATGACTTTCATTGTTGCCGGCTGCTTGTTTTCCATCAGCGCCATGATTGCTTATTTTTCTGAAAGTTTGTTTGGCACATCTACCCTGGTGAACAAAGGGGCCTTGAAATATGCCGACGGTCTTGGCGGAGCAGCGCCTCATGTTCACGCTGTTATTTCGGCCATTGTTGCTTTCTCGATCATCCTCGGCTGGATCAGCATGCTGCGTGGTTTCTTTATCCTGCGCGGCGTATCCGAAGGAAATTCACAGGCCTCAATGATGGCGGCGATTACGCACCTCATCGGCGGCGTCCTTGCCATCAATCTTGGTGCCATTATAAACGCCGTGCAGAGCACGCTGGGCATCACCACCTATGGCATCACATTCAGTTAGAATTTTACCTCCCTGGTAAAGTAAACTAAGGGGGAGCTGGCAACAGTTCCCCCCTTTTTTATCTTCAGGATGACAATGATTGTTACAGAGCGTCGTTCCCGCTCTCGCCAGTACGTATCCGTACAGCGGAAGTCAGGTCATAGACGAATATTTTCCCATCACCGATGCGGCCGGTGTTGGCGGAATTCTGGATCGCCTCAATCACCTGTTTTTCGAGCTTATCGGCAACGGCCACTTCGATCTTTACCTTAGGCAGGAAGTTCACCGAATATTCGGCACCACGGTAAATTTCGGTTTGGCCCTTCTGACGGCCAAATCCTTTGACTTCGGTAACGGTAAGCCCCTCAACGCCGAGCGAGGTCAACGCCTCGCGAACATCATCGAGCTTGAAGGGTTTAATCACGGCCATAATCATTTTCATGATATGAATTCCTATCGCTTGCGGACTGTGCTAACTGATATTTCAGCCTAAAACATTTACGCAGGCATGAAAAGACCATTTAGGGATCGCATGACGGCAAAAAAGAAAAGCACGGATT
>CAZUYV010000134.1:0-5414 GCA_964624435.1 uncultured Micavibrio sp.
TTTTGTACTTTGAAGACATAGAGAGCGCAAAACATCTTATCAACCCGATTACGGTGCGTGGCTACCATGCCTGGGGAATTTCCTATGTTAAACATTTGCGCAAAAATCCAGATGGTCTTGCCGCAAAAATTATTCGTCCAGTGGTGATGCACCGTGCCCGCGAAATCGGTTTTCAGATGGGCGTCTATGATAAACCGGATTATCTTGGCAAGTTCTTCCGCTTAATATTAGAACCGACCTGTTACGTGATCGGCATGTTCGTCTCGCAAAACGACTGGCGTGCCTTGTATAACGCTTCTGACTTCCGCGCCTTTGCGGAAGGATACCGCCGTTATCAAACCTTCAAAGCAAGCTTTGCGATTTAAGCAAACTTTATATTTAAAAAACCCCCGGTCTAAGCCGGGGGTTTTTGATTTATAGCCAATAAGGTTTTTTTATCTTTCCTTTTTCCAGGGTGGATAAAAATTCCTTCTTATTGATAAATCCATCTTTATTAGAATCAAATTTACTAAAGAAGTCTTTTGTATTTCTCAAATGTTCATATTGAGTAATAAAGCCATCTATATTTTTATCATCGTCCTGAAAGTATTTATCAGCTTCAGCAATTAATTTAGGATCATCGGCAGGAATTTTAGGATGCATGATTGCATAAACTGTCCTATTTTCGTCTATTGTTAGTTTTCCATCCTTATTTCTATCTAAAAAATGAAAAATTCTGCGAGTGAGTGGCGTAAACTCAAAATCGGCAATGAAACCGTCACCATTAGTATCAAATTTATTAAATAATTGGACCCTTTTTTCCTGTTCTGTGACAGATGCTGCGGCAGGGCTATCTTGTGCCGATGCCGGCATAACCTGCAAAGCAAGGAAGGACAAGAGGATGGTCATTTTTCTTATTCTTATCATCCCTATATTATACTCCCATCCGGCATAAGGATCAATTTCCAATGCCAAAAACTATGTCATAAGCCGTTGACGCACCTGCCATAACTCCTTAAAACTGACCTATGAACAAATATGTTTCCACCCGTGGGGACGGTCCCCGTTCTTTTACCGATGTCTTGCTCACCGGCCTCGCGCCCGATGGCGGGCTCTATGTGCCAAAGAACTGGCCAAAGGTGAAACTGGGCAAGCTTGCGGGATATGCCTATACCGATGTCGCTTATCATATTATCAAGCCCTTTGTGGGTGATGAAATTCCTGATGCAGCTCTGCAGGAAATGATCATCGAAGTGTATGAACAAGAATTTGGTCATTCCGCCGTGGCACCACTGGTACAGATCGGCCCATCAACCTTTATCATGGAATTATTCCACGGCCCTACACTGGCTTTCAAGGATTACGCCCTGCAACTTCTGGGACGTTTGTTCGATTACGTTCTGGAACAACGCGGTGAGCGTGTGACGGTTGTTGGCGCAACATCGGGCGATACCGGGTCTGCCGCGATTGAGGCCTGCCGCAAATGCGAAAATATCGACATCTTCATTCTACACCCCAAGGGTCGCACATCGGAAGTGCAGCGCCGCCAGATGACGACGGTGAAATCGGACAATGTTTTTAACATTGCAATCGATGGAAATTTTGATGACTGCCAGAATGCCGTGAAAGCGATGTTCAATGATGAAAAATTCCGCAAGGATATGAATTTGTCGGCGGTGAATTCGATCAACTGGGCCCGCATTGTTGCTCAAATTGTCTATTACGCTAGCGCCGGACTGGCTCTGGGCGCACCGGATCGCAAAGTGTCCTTTGCCGTGCCGACCGGGAATTTCGGCAATGTCTATGCCGCGTGGTGTGCCAAGAATATCGGTTTGCCGGTGGACCAGCTGATCATCGGTTCCAACCGCAACGACATTCTGACACGTTTCTTTGAAACCGGGACAATGAGCGTTTCAGGCGTTGAACCATCCTTGTCTCCAAGCATGGATATTCAGGTCTCCAGCAACTTTGAACGCTATTTGTTTGATCTTCTCGGCCGTGATTCCAAAAAACTTTCCGGCCTTATGGATGGATTTAAAGCAAAAGGTTCTTTCACGCTTGATGAAAAACTGATGAAAAAGGCTCGCGGCGAATTTCAGGCGGCACGGTGCAGCGACGAAGAGACCACCAATATGATGGCTGAATGTTACCGTGCAACGGGTTACCTTGTTGATCCACATACGGCTGTTGGCCTGCATGCCGCCGGACAGGTGGAGCGTGATCCTGCTGTGCCGCTGATTGTGCTGGCCTGTGCTCATCCTGCCAAATTTCCTGATGCAGTGCAGAAGGCAATCGGTATCCGTCCGCCGCTTCCGCCGCATATGGCTGATCTGTATGATCGCCCGGAAATCCTCACCGATCTGCCCAATGACCTTGGGAAACTGCAGGATTTCGTTCGTTCCAACGCCAAACGGTAATTATTTCTTCCCGATTCTAACCCTTAAGCCATTGAAAAACCGCGTGGTACGGGATATCTATGTCGAATGAGCACAAGAGTTACAAAGCTCGATAACGGCTTGAGAGTTATCACAGATACCGTCCCCGAAATGGAAACAGTGGCGCTCGGCGTCTGGGCCGATGTTGGCACACGACACGAAGACCTTGCCCATAATGGCGTCGCCCACATGGTCGAACATATGATGTTCAATGGCACGCCCACGCGCACTTCGCGTCAGATTGCAGAGGCTGTGGAAGATGTCGGTGGCCAGATCAATGCCTACACGTCCCGTGAAATAACCGCCTATTATATTCACCTGCTCAAAAACGATATGCCGATGGCGATGGATATTCTGTCGGACATTCTGCAGCGCCCGACGTTTCCAGACAATGAGCTGGAAAAAGAACGCGATGTTATCATTCAGGAAATCGGCATGACGAATGACACGCCCGATGATGTTGTGTTCGATCATTATCAGGAAACCGCCTATCCGGGGCAGGCGCTGGGCGCACCCATTCTTGGCCGCGCCGAAATCATCGAAAACATGAAAAAAGAAACGCTCTATGATTACGTGCATCGTTTTTATACACCGGAAAAACTGGTGATTTCCGCTGCCGGTAATGTTGACCACGACTCCTTTGTAAATACCGCGCGCACCATGTTTGCCGATCTGCCAAAGGATACACACCAAACTTATGCGCCCGCCAATTATCAGGGTGGTGATAAACGCATCGAACGCGATCTTGAACAGAGCCATATCGTCATGGGTTTTCAGGGCATCAACCGTGATGACCCGGAATATTATTCAGCTGTGATTCTCGGTACGGTTTTAGGTGGTGGCATGTCATCCCGCCTGTTCCAGGAAATTCGCGAAAAGCGTGGCCTTGTTTATTCCATATATTCCAGTCATTCGTCCTATCATGATGATGGTCAGTTTGAAATCTATGCCGGAACCGGCCCTGAAAGTCTGAACAAGCTTGTTCCTGTGACGTGCGATGAAATAGTCAAGATTATGCAGGAACCGATTACCGAGGCTGAACTCAATCGTGCCAAGGCGCAAATCAAGGCCGGGATTCTGATGAGTCGTGAATCGATGTTATCGCGTGCGAACCGTCAGGCAAAATATCTGATTAATTTTGATCGTGCCCCGGATGTGGCGCAATTGATTGCCAAGATCGATGCAGTTACGGTGTATAGCGTGCAAAAAATCGCCCAGAAGATTTTCACTGGCAAGCCAACTTTTGCTGCGCTCGGCCCTGTGAAGGATCTCGAGGAATATCAAAAAATCCGTGACCGATTGGCGGCCTGATTTGATGATCTCCTGGACCCGTCGGAAATCGCCGCTCAAATCGATCGAAGATGTGGTTCTTGCAGCTGAGGATGTTTTCCTGCGCCCGGCGTTACCGTCTGATTGCGAAGAATGGATGGCCGTTCGCCGTCGTAATCAGGCCTATCTCAAACCTTATGAACCGACATGGCCGTCCGATGCGCTAAGCCCAGAATTTTTTATGCGCCGCGTATCGCGCTTATCGCGTGATTGGCAGGAAGACCGTACCTATGCCTTCCTGATTTTCGATCAGGACAATATGAATCTGATCGGCGGCATCAATATCAACAATGTTACGCGCGGCGCGGCGCAATATGCAAGCCTTGGTTACTGGATCGATCAGGACTGGCAGGGGCGAGGCTATATGCGTCAAGCGGGATTTGAGGTTTTGCGCTTTTCCTTTGAAAAACTGATGCTGGGCCGGGTGAATGCTGCTTGCATGCCTCATAATCTCCGCAGTAAAAATTTACTGCTCAATCTTGGTTTTAAGGAAGAAGGTTTTGCCCGTCGTTATCTGCAAATCTACGGCAATCGCGAAGACCATATATTGTTTGGGTTAAACGCGGATGATTTTTCAGGCGGTGCCGGACACGCCTGACAGCATGGCCGGATCGACACCAATGGCCGCAAAGGCCCGTTCCCATATATCATCGGCTGATGAATTGAAAACGATGTCATAGGTGGCGGGCACTGTCATCCACGCATTATCCTGTAATTCTTGTTCCAGCTGCCCTGCGCCCCAGCCGGCATAGCCGAGCGTGAAAATCATATGTTCAGGTGGCGTTCCTGCCATGACGGCACGAAGGGAATCGAGCGTGCCGCTGATCCCGAATTCATCGACAATAATGGTATCCTTTTGCCGGAAGTCGCTGGAATGGAGCAGGAAACCGCGCACACCCTCGACAGGGCCACCCGCCAGAACCGGCAGATCTTGAAAACGCTGCGGTAAGGGACCCTCATGATTGATGCCAAGCTGGGTCAGAAGCCCAGGAAAGTCAGGGGCTGCCAGCTTTTGGTTGATGCCTATGCCCATCGCGCCTTTTTCATCATGGACGCAGAGGAAAATGACGGCATGATGAAACCGTGGGTCGCCCATGCGTGGCATAGCAAGGAGAAGCTGGCCTTTCAGGGAAATAGGGGAATTGTCTTTGGCACTCATGACCCGTATCATCCTACAAAGGATTCCTGATTGCAAGGAAGGCGAATCGTTTCATGAAATATCTTCCCCTGTTCATTCTGTTTCTTGTCATGCCGCTTGTGGCAAAGGCGCAGGACAATGCCGACTATACCAAGGCGCAATTGATTTCCGCAACGCAAGGAACAGGTGACCTTGCCGAACTGAACATGGGCCTCGATATCACGCTCAAGGATGAATGGTACAGCTATTGGCGGATGCCGGGTGATAATGGTGTGGCGCCGGTGATGAACTGGGACGGGTCTGAAAACGTGAAAGAAGTGAAGGTCGCATGGCCCACGCCCAAACGTTTTACGACGCTCGGTATGCATAGCTTTGGATATATGGGCAATATCTTATTTCCTTTGCAAGTCATTCCGAATGAACCGGGTAAGGATGTAACCCTGAAGCTCAAACTCGACATCATGGTATGCCATGATATCTGTATTCCCCAGACATTGACGATGGAACGGAAATTCACGGCAGGGCCAGCAGGC
>CAZUYV010000135.1:0-5294 GCA_964624435.1 uncultured Micavibrio sp.
AGAGGCCACAGCCATTCCATCCGATTCTTTTAATTCGGGCGGACTATATGTCGGCAGAGCGCCTTACGTCAAGGCATTGTTAAGGTTTTTTTAAGAAAATTTTGGTGATCTCTCTATCCTCATATTCAGCCGGCATTCTTGTTCTAAAATCTAGCCGAATGAAAGACCTCAAAACCCCCCTTAAATTGTCGTGAAATGCGCCCTACGCCGCCCTTTAGAGTGAAAAAAGATCATCATATCTATTTGAAATATATACAAAATATTTTATTATGTAATTCAGATCAAAAATGATCTTCGCTTCCTAGGTTCTATTTTCGCCTTTATCCCCTATGGCATAATGATTGCATTGTCTGATCCGTACATTGTTAAGGATTAGATGCCCATGGATATTTCTCAACTTAAGAATCTTGTCTCCTACCGCCCCAGCCTGACTGAATTTCTGGGTGGGGGGAAAGCCGATTATTTTCAAAATCTTGGCGCGAAACTGATCGCTGCCTCGACGGCCGCCACGAACACCGCCTTGTCCGAAAACGCCGCCGCCGGCGCCATGGTTAGCCTGTCTGAAGAAGCGCAAAAGCTGCTTGCTCAAAACAATGGAAGTGATGACGGCAATATTTCTGGCGTGCAAAAAGCCGGTCAAAATTTCCTGATGGGATTTTTTGATCAAAGCGGGCTCGATCTCGAAAATCTTTCTGAAGACGCCCTGAAACTGATCCGCGGATTACAAGATGTTGTCGGCACGTCTGCCGCAACAACGCGTGATTTCGCCACTGATGGTGCTGAAGAAAAATACGCTAATGGAGCGAAAAAAGCCTACACCCTCATCGGTGGCGGCACACGCCTTCGCCTTGCCATTGAATACGGGACGGATGGCAAACCGCAGAAACTATCCGTGACCGATATTACAGGCGGACAAGTCGAAACAGCCGAAATTACCTTGCAGAAGGGTGATAAAGCCGATGGCACAATGACTATTACCCGCACTCAACGTGAATATGTGAACGGGCATATGAACATGCTCAATGAAATTGAACCTCTAGAAGTTGATTTATATACGGCATCCTAATTTCTTTTGTTTCTCTTCGAAAAAAAAACGGCCTCTTTTTAGAGGCCGTTTTAATTTGTGTGGTAAATACCAGATTAGCCGTTTGCGGCTTCCTTGATATCGTCATCCAGCGTAATCGCTTCCGATTGTTGCTGGGCAGCCAGTGCGATGGTATCGCGGTCGGCAGCTACGCGGCGGATGCGGTTGACGTAGGAGCCAGTTCCAGCAGGGATCAAGCGGCCAACGATAACGTTTTCCTTGAGACCATTGAGTTCGTCCACCTTGCCTTGTGTTGCGGCTTCGGTAAGAACGCGTGTTGTCTCTTGGAACGATGCAGCGGAAATAAAGGATTTCGTTTGCAACGATGCCTTGGTGATACCTTGCAGAATTGGCTTACCCTGTGCCGGGATACGGCCTTCGGCAATGTATTTCTGGTTGGTGGCGTGGAATTCTTCACGGTCGATAGGTTCACCGAGAAGGAATGTCGTATCGCCAACATCCAAGATTTCCATTTTCTGCATCATCTGACGAGAGATCACCTCGATATGCTTATCGTTGATCTTCACGCCTTGCAGACGATAAACGTCCTGGATTTCGTTGATGAGGTATTCGGCCAAAGCCTCAACGCCCATAACGTCCAGAATGTCGTGTGGCACCATGGCGCCATCGAGCAGCGGATCGCCTTTGCGAACATAGTCGCCCTCCTGAACCGCCAAGTGACGGCCTTTTGGAATGAGGTATTCCTTCGGCTCTATCGTCTTGTCGGTCGGGTTGACGATAATGCGGCGCTTGGCTTTGTAATCCTTGCCAAACTCCACCTGACCATCGATTTCGGAGATAATCGCGAAATCTTTCGGACGACGGGCTTCGAACAGTTCGGCGACGCGTGGCAGACCCCCGGTAATATCGCGGGTCTTGGATGTTTCGCGCGGAATACGGCCGATAATGTCCCCTGCCTTCACCTCTGCGCCGTTTTCAACGGACAGGATCGTGTCGGTAGAGAGATAGTAGTTGGCCGGCAGACCGTTTGGAAGCGTGATGACTTCACCCTTCTTGTTGGTCAGTGAGATACGTGGCTTGAGATCGCCGCCCTTTGGCTGAGAACGCCAATCGATAACAACGCGGGATGTAATCCCTGTCGCTTCGTCCGTGCGCTCGGCAATCGAAACACCTTCAACGAGATCGAAGAATTTCACAACGCCGTCTTTTTCCGTGATGATTGGCATTGTGAACGGGTCCCATTCAGCAAGCTTGTCGCCAGTGTGGACTTTTTGTCCATCAGCAATGATCAGACGTGCGCCGTACGGAATACGGTGCGCAGCGCGTTCTTTGCCTTTGCCATCTTTCAGGATGATCTCTGTCGTACGGCCCATAACGATGGACTGACCGGAAGAGTTCTTAACAACATTTTCGTTCTTGATTTCGACTTTACCATCGAGCGCCGCTTCGAAGGAGGATTTCTCCGCCCCACGTTGAGCCGCACCGCCGATGTGGAACGTACGCATTGTCAGCTGAGTACCCGGTTCACCGATGGACTGGGCAGCCATAACGCCAACTGCTTCGCCCATATTGACCATCGTACCGCGGGCAAGATCGCGTCCGTAACACTTAGCGCAAACACCATTGCGGGTGTTGCAAGTCAGAACCGAACGAGCCTTGATGAAATCAAGACCGGCTTTTTCGATTTCTTCCGCGGCAAATTCATCGATCATTTCATTCTTGGCAACAATAATTTTGCCAGTGAGAGGATCTTTGACTTCATCGAGAACAACGCGGCCGAGTGAACGCTCACCGAGCGATACAATCGTATCGGCGCCGTTCATAACAGGACGGATCGTAACGCCTTCTGTTGTACCGCAGTCGAATTCGTTGATGACAGCATCTTGTGCTACGTCAACGAGACGGCGTGTCAGATAACCCGAGTTCGCTGTCTTCAACGCCGTATCCGCGAGGCCTTTACGGGCACCGTGGGTGGAGTTGAAGTATTCAAGAACCGAGAGACCTTCTTTGAAGTTGGAAATAATCGGTGTCTCGATAATCTCACCTGATGGCTTGGCCATCAGACCGCGCATACCGGCGAGCTGACGGATCTGAGCCGCGGAACCCCGCGCCCCGGAATGGGCCATCATGTAAACCGAGTTCAAACCAACTTCGTTGACGTTCGAAATATGTTTCATCATCGCGCCGGCAACATCGTCCGTGCAACGTGACCAGATATCGACCACCTTGTTGTATTTTTCACCCTTGGTGATCAAACCATCTTGGTACTGCTGTTCGTATTCGGCAACTTTCGCTGTCGCATCAGCAACCATCGATGCTTTTTCTTTCGGAATAATCATGTCGTCCTTACCGAAAGAAATACCGGCGGTGCAAGCATGACGGAAACCAAGTTTCATCATACGGTCGCAGAAAATCACAGTCTCTTTCTGGCCACAGTGACGGTAAACAGTATCGATCAGGTTTGTTACTTCCTTCTTCGTCATCACTTGATTGATGTTGGAGAAAGGCAAGTTTTTGTGACGTGGGTACAGCTCTGACAACAGCATACGGCCCGGTGTGGATTCCACAAGGAACGTCTTCTTGTTACCTTCTTCATCAACGCCGTGGTAACGGCATTTGATTTTTGCGTGCAATGTAACGTGACCTTCTTGCAATGCGTGGCTGATTTCGCCAGGACCGCGGAAGATCATGCCCTCACCTTTCTGGCCATCCAGTTGGATGGTCAGGTAGTAAAGACCAAGAACAATATCCTGCGATGGAACGATGATAGGCTTACCGTTCGCTGGTGACAGGATGTTGTTTGTGGACATCATCAGGCAGCGTGCTTCGAGTTGAGACTCAATAGACAATGGAACGTGAACGGCCATCTGGTCACCGTCAAAGTCAGCGTTGAACGCTGTACAGACGAGCGGGTGCAGCTGGATCGCTTTGCCTTCGATCAGGGTTGGTTCGAACGCCTGGATACCCAAACGGTGAAGTGTCGGCGCACGGTTCAGTAGAACCGGGTGCTCACGGATAACTTCTTCGAGGATATCCCAAACTTCTGGACGTTCTTTTTCAACCATCTTCTTGGCAGCCTTGACCGTAGAGGCCATGCCGTAGATTTCAAGCTTGTGGTAGATGAACGGCTTGAATAGTTCGAGCGCCATTTTCTTTGGCAGACCGCATTGGTGCAGCTTGAGTTCTGGACCAACCACGATAACGGAACGACCGGAATAGTCGACGCGCTTACCGAGCAGGTTTTGACGGAAACGACCTTGTTTCCCTTTGAGCATATCGCTGAGGGATTTCAGAGGGCGCTTGTTCGCGCCCGTGATAACGCGGCCACGGCGACCGTTGTCAAACAGCGCATCAACAGCTTCTTGCAACATACGTTTTTCGTTCCGGACGATAATGTCAGGGGCACGCAGTTCCATCAGGCGTTTCAAACGGTTGTTACGGTTGATCACGCGGCGGTACAGATCGTTCAGATCGCTTGTGGCAAAACGGCCACCATCGAGCGGAACCAGCGGACGTAGTTCTGGTGGCAGAACCGGTACGACATCGAGAATCATCCATTCAGGACGTGTGCCCGAAGAGATAAACGATTCCAGAAGTTTCAAACGTTTTACGAGTTTCTTGCGTTTTGCTTCAGAAGAAGTTTCGCGCAGATCTTCTTCGCATTTCACAAGGTCTTCTTCGAGGTTAACGCCTTGCAGGATCTCTTTCAGCGCTTCAGCACCGATACCGGCACGGAAGTTTTCTTCGCCATATTCATCCTGAGCGTTCATGTATTCTTCTTCCGACAGAAGCTGCAGAGGCTTCAGCGGAGTCATTCCAGGCTCGAGAACCACATAGGCTTCGAAGTAGAGAATTTTTTCGAGCTCTTTCAACGTCAGATCGATCATCAAACCGATACGGGACGGCAGGGATTTCAGGAACCAGATGTGGGCAACCGGCGATGCCAGTTCGATGTGGCCCATGCGCTCGCGGCGAACTTTGGTCAATGTGACTTCAACGCCGCATTTCTCGCAGATAATACCTTTGTATTTCATGCGTTTGTATTTGCCGCACAAGCATTCGTAATCTTTGATTGGTCCAAAGATACGGGCGCAGAACAGACCATCGCGCTCTGGCTTGAAGGTACGGTAGTTAATCGTTTCCGGCTTTTTCACTTCGCCAAAAGACCAGCTCAGGATCTGCTCCGGAGAGGAGATCGCGATGCGGATGCTATCGAAGCTTTGCGGGCCTTGTGGGGCACCGAAGAGGT